>JAYTHH010000130.1:0-5902 GCA_043732745.1 Rhodospirillales bacterium | reverse complement strand
CGCAGGCATTGCCGCACGCCGACATCGTGGTGCTTTCGGATTACGCCAAGGGTGTGCTGTCGGACCGCGTTCTGGCAGGCGCCATCGCGCAGGCGCGTGCGGCCGGCAAGCCGGTGATCGCCGATCCAAAGCGGCTCGATTTCGCGGCCTATGCCCAGGTGACGGTGCTGACGCCGAACGAGTTGGAAGTGACCGCCGCCACCGGCATTCCCGCGCAGGACGATGCCGGCGCGGTCGCGGCCGGTCAGGCGGCGTTGGATGCCAGCGGTGCGGATGCAGTTCTGGTCACACGGTCCGAGAAGGGCCTGACCTTGGTGCGCCGAACCGCGCCGCCGCTGCATCTGCCGACCCATGCGCTGGAAGTGGCCGACGTGTCCGGTGCCGGCGACACGCTGATGGCCAGCTTTGCCGTCATGCTCGCCAGTGGCGTCGGCATGGCGGAAGCGGCACGGATCGCCAATGTTGCAGCCGGGCTCTCGGTCGCCAAGCAAGGTACCGCCACAGTGAGCCATACCGAACTGGCCGCGGCGCTGAATCCGCCGGCGGCGGTGTCGGAGCCAGAGGAAAAGTTCGTGAACCTGGACGAAGCGGCCCGGATCGTCGCCGCCTGGCAGGCGGAAGGGTTACGCGTGGGGTTCACCAATGGCTGTTTCGATCTCATTCATCCCGGCCATGTGCGCCTACTCACCCGGGCGCGGGCGCGTTGCGATCGGCTGGTGGTGGCGTTGAACGCCGATGCCTCCGTCAAGCGGCTGAAAGGCCCAACGCGGCCCATTCAGGACGAGCAGTCGCGCACGACTGTCATGTCGGGCATGGCGGCGGCAGATCTGGTGATTCTGTTCGAACAGGACACGCCGTTGCAGGCCATCACCCGCTTGCAACCGGACATGCTGTTTAAAGGCGCCGATTGGGGAAGCATCGAGCAGGTTGTGGGCCACGAGGTGGTACTGGCGCGCGGCGGCGAGGTGGCGCTGCTCGATTTCGAGGATGGCCACAGCACCACACACCTTATTGCTAAGGCTGCCACATGATCATTGTCACCGGCGGCGCCGGATTCATCGGCTCGAACGTGGTGGCAGCGTTGCGTGAGCGCGGCGAGGCCGTGGTGTGCGACTGGCTGGGCACCGACTCAAAATGGCGCAACATCGCCAAGCATCCGCTGATGGACATCGTTGCACCAGAGGCGCTGTGCGACTTCATCGAGGAAAATGCCGGCCGCATCACCACCATCTACCATCTGGGCGCAATCTCGGAGACCACGGCGACCGACGCCGATCTCATCGTGCAACGCAACTTCAAGTTCTCGGTGGCCCTTTGGAATGCCTGCACCCGGCACGGCATTCCCCTCATCTATGCATCGTCCGCCGCCACCTACGGCGATGGCGCGCAGGGTTTTGAAGACAGCAACGATCTTGAGGATGTCAGGAAACTTCGTCCGCTCAATCTGTATGGATGGAGCAAGTGGCTGTTCGATTGCTGGGTACTCGACAACCACGCCCACAAGGCGCCGCCGGTCTGGGTGGGGCTGCGGTTCTTCAACGTGTATGGACCTAACGAGTATCACAAAGGCGCCATGCAAAGCCTGGTGTCCAAGATCGTAGCGGCGCACACGCCCGGCGCGTCGGTGAAACTGTTCAAGTCCTACAAGGAAGGTTTCGCAGACGGGGAGCAGCTGCGCGACTTCGTCCATGTGGATGACGTGGTGGCCGTGATGCTCTGGCTCGCCGGCCGAGCCGCGCCGGGCGGCATTTTGAACGTGGGCACCGGCGTGGCCCGCAGCTTCGCCGATCTTGCCAAAGCGGCGGTGCTGGCCTGCGACGACACGCCGCGCATCGAATTCGTCGACATGCCCGAAAGCATCCGTCCGGCCTATCAATACTACACCCAGGCGGACATTCGCCGGCTGCGCGCGCTCGGCTACAACGCTGGCTTTCGGACCTTGGAAGACGGCGTGACAGGCTATGTACGGGACTATCTCCGCGCTCACGACAAATATCGATAGGAACCGCCCACATGGATTTCACACTCAGCGAAAAAGCCGAACGTATCAGAGGCGAGATTCGAAAGTTCGTCGATGAGCGGGTGATCCCCCTAGAGGCCGATCGTTCGTCGTATGACGAGCACGAGAATATCAGCCTGGGTCTGCTGGCTGAGCTGCGCCAGGCAGCCCGGGCGCAGGGATTGTGGGCGCTCAACATGCCGATCGCCCGCGGCGGTGGCGGGCTGTCGCTGGCCGAGATCGCGCCGTGCTACGAGGAGATGAACCGCTCCATCTTCGGCCCTGTGGTGTTCAACGCCGCCGCCCCGGATGACGGCAACATGCGCGTGCTGGAACAGGTGGCGACCGAATACCAGAAGCGCGTGTTCCTGCAACCGATCGTGGATGGCGAGGTGCAAAGCGCCTTTGCGATGACCGAGCCGGATGGCTGCGGCTCCGATCCGTCACTGACCTACACGACTGCCATACGCACCAACACCGGCTGGAAGATCCATGGCCGCAAATGGTTCATCACCGGCGCCGAGGCGGCGAAGCATTTTATCGTTATCGCCCGAACTTCCGATGATGACCGCAGAGGCCTCAGCGCGTTCCTGTTCCATGCCGACCAGCCCGGCTGGAATATCGTGCGGCGGATACCGATCATGGGGCCGGAGGAACATGGTGGGCATTGCGAAATCTCCTTCGACGGTCTGGAGATTCCGGAAGACAACCTGCTGATGAATGTCGGTGACGGACTGAAGCTGACACAGATCCGCCTTGGCCCGGCGCGCCTCACGCACTGCATGCGCTGGACCGGGCTCGCCCGGCGCGCGCTGGAGATCGCCACCGATCACATCGAGACGCGCGCCAGCTTCGGGGCCAAGCTGACTGACCATGAAAGTGTGCAGGGCCTGGTCGGCTCGGCCGCGATGGAGATCCAGATTGGCCGACTGCTGACAATGCATGCGGCGTGGAAGCTCGATCAGGGTGATTTCGCGCGCAAGGAAGTATCGATGGCCAAGGTGGTCGTCGCCGATGCCCTTCAGAAGTCCGTCGACACCGCCTTGCAACTTCTTGGTGCTCGCGGCTACTCGAAAGACACGGTGATCGAGTGGATGTATCGTTACGCCCGCCAGGCGCGCCTGGTTGACGGTGCATCCGAGGTGCATCGCATGGTGCTGGCCAACACTTTGCGGCGCGAAGGCACCAATTTCTTCGCCTGGGGCGCCGGCCATGGATGACGCACGCCGCGCGGGTCTGGCCGCGTGGTTGCCGGATGGCGTCAATATCGTTGCCATGTCGCTGATGTCGGGCGGCGCCATCCAGCAGAACTGGAAGCTGGACGTGACGGTGGAAGGCGCTGCGCAGGGCTGGGTGCTGCGGACCGATTCCACGGCCACGCTGTCGCATAGCCGGCCGCGCGCCGAAGAGTTCGCACTGCTCCGGGCGGCGTTTGACGCAGGTGTTTCAGTGCCGGAACCGCTGATGTTGTGCAACGATCTTTCCGTGATGGGCACGCCGTTCTTCATCATGCGCCGCCTTGACGGCACAGGCGCCGCGCATCGCATCGTGCGCAGCGAAAGCCTGGGCGGCGGGCGCGCTGCGCTGACGACGTCACTCGGCCGCGAGCTCGCAAAGATCCATTCCATCGGCCCCTCGCACGCAAAGCTCGGCTTCCTCACGCTGCATCCGCAGACAGCCCCTGGCTTGCGCTTCGTGGCCGAGATGCGCGCGCATCTGGATGCTGCCGGCAAGCCGCAGCCCATCCTGGAATGGGGTCTGCGCTATCTCGAACGCCACGCCCCACCATCGGCAGACATCGTTCTCTGCCATAACGATTTCCGTACCGGCAACTACATGGTCGATGAAGGCAGGCTCACCGGCGTGCTCGACTGGGAATTCGCCGGCTGGGGCGATCCGCACGAGGATCTCGGCTGGCTCTGCGCCACGTGCTGGCGCTTCGGCTCGCCCCATGCGGTTGGCGGTGTTGGCTCACGCGAGGTGCTCTACGAAGCCTACGAACGCGCCTCGGGGCGCAAGGTGGCCGACGACGCTGTTCGGTTCTGGGAGATTGCAGCCACTATCCGTTGGGCCGTGATCGCCCTGTCCCAGGCCCAACGCCACATCTCCGGCACCGAGCCCAGCCTGGAACTGGCGCTGACCGGCCATATCGTGCCCGAACTGGAGCGCGACATCATACTGGCGACGTCATGACCGGAATTGACGCGAGATCTCTGCTCGACATCGCCCGCCAGACCCTGCTGGCCGACATCGTGCCCACGCTGTCCGGTGATGCACGCTTCAAGGCCTTGATGGTCGCCAACGCCATGGCAATAGCGGCGCGCGAAGTGCAGTATGGTGCAGTTACGGAACCAGGGAACGATGCGGCCATGGTTGCCGCCATCCGCGCAGGACTGCATGACGGCGATACTGATCTGGCGCAAAGACTACTGGCTGTGGCGCAAGCAAGATGCAAGATCAGCAGCAAGACGGCCGAAAAGGCCGGGTGATCCGGGAGATGACAATGCCGTCCACCATGTATGACGAGGATCTGGAACAGAATCCGGCCAACCACGTGCCGCTGTCGCCGATTTCCTTTCTTGTGCGCGCCGCTCGTGTCTATCCGGATCGTATCGCCATCATCCACGGCGACCGGCGCATCACCTACCGGCAGATGTTCGAGCGGTGCCGCCGCCTAGCCTCGGCCCTCGCCGCCCACGGCATCGGGCGTGGCGACACGGTGGCGGTGTTCGCGCCCAACGTGCCGGCGCTGCTGGAGGCGCATACCGGCGTGCCGATGACCGGCGGCGTGATCTGCGCCATCAACACGCGTCTCGATGCGCCGAGCGTGGCCTTCATCCTGCAGCACAGCGAAGCCAAGATCCTCATCGTCGACCGCGAACTGGCGCCGATCGCCAGCAAGGCGTTGGCCCAGATGGAGCACCCGCCGCTGGTGATCGGCATCGATGACGCGCTGACAACGGCGGGCGAATTGCTGGGCCAGGACTACGAGGATTTTGTCGCAGCCGGCAATCCGAATTTCCCGATCGCGTTGCCGGGCGACGAGTGGGACGCGATCTCGCTCGGCTACACCTCCGGCACCACCGGCGATCCGAAGGGCGTGGTGTGCCACCATCGCGGCGCCTACTTGAATGCCGCAGGCCTTGCGTTGGCCACGGAAATGTCTACCCGCAGCGTCTATCTCTGGACGCTGCCGATGTTTCACTGCAACGGCTGGACCTTCACCTGGGCGGTGACAATGCTGGGCGGCACGCATGTATGCCTGCGCCGCGTCGACCCGGCTTTGATCTACGACCTGATCGCCACACATCGCGTGTCGCATCTGTGCGCGGCACCGGTGGTGCTGACGATGCTGATCCACGCGCCTGCCGATGCGATCAAGACATTAGACCAGACCGTCAAAGTCTTCACCGGCGGAGCGGCGCCACCCACGCCGGTCCTCGCCGCCATGGAACAGCGCGGCTTCGAGATAGGGCATGTCTATGGCCTCACCGAGGTTTACGGCCCCATCACCGTCTGCGCGTGGCAGGAGGGGCTGGAAGATATGTCCGTAGAGGATCGCGCCCGCTTCCTGTCCCGCCAGGGCGTGCCGCATCCGTTGGCCGACGACGCACAGGTGATGGACGCGCAGATGAACATCGTGCCGCACGATGCCACCACGATGGGCGAGCTGATGTTGCGCGGCAATACGGTCATGAAGGGCTATCTGAAAAACCCCAGCGCCACCAAGGCAGCTTTCGCAGGCGGCTGGTTCCATAGCGGTGACCTCGGCGTGATGCATCCGGATTCCTATGTGGAGATCAAGGACCGTTCGAAGGACATCATCATTTCAGGCGGCGAGAACATCTCGTCGCTGGAGGTAGAGGAGGTGCTCTACAAGCATCCCCTCGTGATGGAAGCTGC
>JAYTHH010000129.1:0-1693 GCA_043732745.1 Rhodospirillales bacterium | reverse complement strand
GTCCAAAAATCTGCAAAATTCATTTTAGGAACTGGGAGCCCGGTTCCGGCTCTGCCGTCGGCGGCCGCGCGAGCAGTTCGCCGCCAACGCTGGCGGGTTGCTCGGGACCGTCAATGATCCGCCGTCGGCATCGGCGGCCGCTTCCGGCGCCCCCCAAGGCGCTCGCTTCGGTGTCTCTTAGCACTACAGTTGCATTTTTAGTTTGAGATGCGATTGACGCGCTGAAGCTTGATGGGCGCGTCGGAAGACGGACCATGCGACGATGTATGCTGCTGGGATACGGCGCTGTGTGAGCTTTACGGCGAGGCGTCGGACTTCCTGTATCGACCACCGGATGAGCTTTGCCGCGGCGACCGCATCGTTTTTTTCGGCGTTGTGGCGTTGGCCTGATAGCGGACGGCGGCCATGATGGCATAGGCGAGCATGACAAGGGAGACGTGCCGGTGCCAGCCATGCCAGGAGCGGCTTTCGTTATGGTCGAGGCCGAGTTCGTTCTTGGTGGTCTCGAAGCCTTCCTCGACACGCCAGCGTGCGCCCTCGACCCGGACCAACGTCTCGATGGGAGTTCCTCTGGGGCACCAGGTGGTGAAGTAGGCGAGTTCGCCATCTGTGAGGCTGCGCCGGATCAGCATGCCGCGGGTCCACAGGCCTGGAACCGGGGCGTCGAATTCGGCGGCATCGAGATCGGCCAGCGGGCAGTAAGCCCAATCATAGAGCCGCTCGCCCTTCGTGCCATGCCCGGCCGACAGGCGCTTCCAGAACTCGGCGGGCAGAGCCTCAGCAATGTCTTTCGCTTCGCCTGCGACAACGATCTCGGCGTTCCATGACCCGAACCAGTGGTTGGCGCTGACGCCCAGGACGTAGCCTTTGCCGGCACGACGCAGTGCCGCCTCGAGTTCACCAACGCCATACACGCTGTCGGCGGCCACCCAAGCGAATGGAACACCGGCCGCGATCGCCCCCGCGACCATGCCCACCGCCAGTCTCGGCTTGGTGGCAAACGCCACAATCTCGGGCACATGGGCGGCTGTCAGCCGGTCCGGATCGGATGTCCAGGCTTTGGGCAGGTAGAGCGCACGGTCGATAAAGGCGTGGCCCTTGTCCGACACATAGGATGCGAACACCCCGATCTGGCAGTTGGTGATCTTGCCAGCCGACCCCGTGTATTGCCGTCCCACACCGCACGAAGCTTTGCCCTGCTTGAGAAAACCTGTCTCATCAATCACCAGGATCGCGTCGGCATCACCCAGATGCTCGACGACATAGTCGCGGACGATGTCGCGCAGAGCGTCGGCATCCCATCGTCCGCGACCTAGCAAGGCTTGTTGTCGCCAAGGCCCGCCATCGCCCGCCGCCTCAGCGCGCATCCAGCCCGTCTTGCGCGGCTCGTTGCCCAGCAAGGCATCGAGGAATTGCCCGGCCGATGTCGCTACACGATCTTGCGTGAACAGCGGCCGCATACGGCGCTTGGCCTCCCGTAACGACGACGCCCACAGCGCCAGGGTGTCCTCAATCGATGCGCCACCAGTCATCAGGTTCTGAATCATGGTCGCCCATTGATTCAGAACCCAGCAGAATATGCAACTGTAGTGCTAGGCTGGAGCCTGGTGCCGTTCAGCCGGTGCGGGCGTAGGCCTGTGGCTGTTCGGCCGCCACCGTTTCCCTGGGCATGGCCGCGCGTAAAAGGAGAGGC
>JAYTHH010000128.1:0-1696 GCA_043732745.1 Rhodospirillales bacterium | reverse complement strand
AGTCCCTCCCGCAGGGCGAGGCGCCACTGCCGGCCATCCTGTTCGACGCTATGCCCGGCCACCATCTGCGGCTGGATCTGGAACGAGTCGTCCTGGGCATACAGCGTGTCGAACACAAGGTAGCCGTGGTTGCGCGTAACGGTCGCAGTCGTCCAGATCGGGTCCAGGATCGCCACGTCACCTTCGGGGATGAACCGGAGCGTTCGGGCCGGGCGCGCAAGCGCCGGCTGTGCAAGCGGCGGCTGTGCGCGCGGCGGCTGTGCGAGCGGCGGCTGGCCGAGCGATGGGCGTGCCAGCACCAGGCCGGCCCCGCCCACCAACGCACGTCGGCCTAACACCATGCCGTACCCCCGACAAACGCCACAGCGGTAAAACCGCCCCGGATCAAACCGACAATGGGCCACGCTACGCCTTTCCGTCCCCCGTCTGCCATCACGAATGTCGGTATTTCATGGATGAATAACGATTCTGCGATGGTATTATAACCGTGACATTGGGTTACAGTTTCTTGGTTGCGTCGCACTATCACCGGTCCATAGACTGTCGCATCATGATTACCCTGGCCATAGCGCAATGCAGTATTGTCGCGGATGTGCACGCCAATGCGCGGCATATTCGCGCGACCATGACACAGGCGGCTCAGAACGGCGCACGGCTGGTCCATTTTCCCGAATGTGCGCTGTCGGGATACGTCGATTATCAAGTCGCCAGCTGGGCCGATGTCGACTGGGTCGCCCTGGAACGCGAGTTGGATGAAATCGCGGAATTGGCCGGAAGACTTGGGATCTGGGTTGTGCTCGGGTGCAATCAGCGCCTGGCCCGGCAGCGAGGCCGGCAGGATCCATGGCCGCAGAACTGCCTCTTCGTCATCTCCGACCAGGGCGTGATCGCCGGGCGCTACGCCAAACGCCTCTGCTCGAACACGGAATTGACCTATTGGTATACTCCGGGAACCGATCCCCTCGTCTTCGACATCGATGGCGTCCGATTCGGCTGCGCCCTCTGTATCGAGGTGGTGTTCCCCCACTTGTTTACTGAATATGAACGCCTGGGCGTCACGTGCATGCTGCTCTCGACTTATTCGTATGACCCGATCCACGGCGTCATGGCGCGTGCCCATGCCGCGACAAACGGCTTTTGGCTCAGCATGTCCACGCCGGTCGCCTGCAGTCGTGGCTTGCCGACAACCCTGTTCGGTCCCGATGGCCATGTCATCGTTGAATGTGCCCCGGGCCAGCCGAACATGATCCTGCAATCGATCGACCCCGACTGCGACCGCTATCGCGTCGCGGTGCAACTCGCACGGCCGTGGCGCGCCAGGGCCCGCTCGGGCGAGCTGCATGCCCCACGCGCACAGCCAGCCAGGCCCCGGCTCAGGCGAATAAGCTAAGCAGGCCATTGCCGCTTGTGCCCGCCCCGCTTGTCCCGGTCCCGCTCGTCACGCTTGCCGCATTGGCCACCAGGAACTGCTTGACGAACTGCTCCGTGAACTTCGGGTCCTTGAACTTCGTCAGGTCGATCCGCGAGCTGATGGCATGCTCCTGCGTCATCAAGGACTGGTAGGCGATCTGCTTTGGTATTCCCAACGCCGTGGTAATGACGTTGCGGAATGTCGCATCCCCCAAAACCTGGTCGACACTCTTGATCGTGCCCGCCCGGCTCCGGAAGTCCAGCGCAGCCGACAAGCCCGGCGTCG
>JAYTHH010000127.1:0-1696 GCA_043732745.1 Rhodospirillales bacterium | reverse complement strand
ACGCTTCCAGGACAGCGTCGACGACCTGACCAGTGCACTCGACATCGATCCGCGCCGCGCCGACGCCTACACGTTCCGTGGCTCCGCCTGGCGGCATCTCGGGCAGATGGACCTCGCCCAGGACGATATCGACCGCGCCTTGCTGCTCGACCCGGATCGGCCGGAGTCGCTGCTCGAACGCGGCATCCTTCGCCAGCGCCGCAACGATGCGCGCGGGGCGCGCGCTGACTGGGAGCGCGCCATCTCGCTGTCGCCGGACAGCGCCACTGCCGATCTTGCCCAACAGAACCTTGCCCTTCTCGAAGCTGGGCCGGTGCGGCGATAGCCCGCTCAGAATAATCCCACTACCTCGCCGTCTGCATCCAATGTCATCGATTCAGCGGCAGGCACCCGAGGCAGCCCCGGCATCGTCATGATGTCGCCGCAGATCGCCACCACGAAGCCGGCGCCGGCGGACAGGCGAACGTCACGGATCGGCAGGACGTGGCCCGTCGGCGCGCCGAGCAAGGTGGGATCGGCGCTGAAGCTGTACTGGGTCTTGGCCATGCAGATCGGCAGATGGCCGAACCCCGCTGCTTCGTAGCTTTTGAGCTTCTTGGCCGCCACAGACGAAATATCGATCTCGCTGGCGCGGTAGATGGTCTGGGCGATGGTCCTGATCTTGTCCGCCAGCTTCATCGCATCGGGGTAGATCGGCTTGAAGCGGGCTGTATTTCCGGCGATCTCGGCCAGCACGGCCCGCGCCAGGGACGCGGCCCCCTGGGCGCCATCGGACCAATGGGTGCACAGCGCCATCTCGATGCCAACGCTGGCCAAGGCCGCACGCACGGCGTCGATCTCGGCGTTGGTGTCAGAGGTGAAGCGGTTGAGCGCCACCACGACGGGAAGTCCGAATGACTGCATGTTCTCGACATGGCGCAGCAGATTGACGCTGCCACGCGTGACGGCTGGGATGTTTTCCTGGCCGAGATCGGCCTTGGCCACCCCACCATGCATCTTCAACGCGCGCACAGTACCAACCACCACGGCGCAGACCGGCTTCAGCCCGGCGGCGCGACTTTTGATGTCGAGGAACTTCTCACCGCCGAGATCAGCACCGAAACCGGCCTCCGTCACCACGATATCGGCGAGCTTCAGTGCGAGCCGCGTCGCCATCAGCGAGTTGCAGCCATGGGCGATGTTGGCGAACGGGCCGCCATGCACTAAGGCGGGAGTGCCGGCGAGGCTTTGCACCAGATTGGGCATCAGCGCCGTCTGCAGCAACACCGCCATGGCGCCGTCCGCCTTCACGTCGCCGGCGGTGATGAAGCTGCCGTCGCGGCGCTGGCCCACGATCATGCGGGCGAGCCGCCCCTGCAGATCGGCGAGGTCGCTGGCGAGACAAAAAACCGCCATCACCTCGGAGGCCACGGTGATGTCGAACCCGTCTTCACGCGTGGTGCCGTTGCCGGTGCCCAGGCCGACCACGGTGCTTCGCAGCACGCGGTCGTTGACGTCCAGCACGCGGCGCCAGGTGATGCGCTTGGGGTCGAAGCCTAGCGCGTTGCCCCAATGGATGTGGTTATCGATCATCGCGGCCAGCAGGTTGTTGGCCAGCGCGATCGCCGAGAAGTCACCGGTGAAGTGCAGGTTGATGTCCTCCATCGGTACCACCTGCGCATGGCCGCCGCCGGCCGCACCGCCCTTCATGCCGAAC
>JAYTHH010000126.1:0-6006 GCA_043732745.1 Rhodospirillales bacterium | reverse complement strand
TCCAAGCCATTGCCAGCCGCAGCGCCTGCCTGCTCGCCAATCATGGCATGATCGTCCACGCCCGCACAGCGCAGTCGGCCCTGGCCGCCGCCATACGGCTGGAGGCATTGTGCCGGCAATATCTGCTCGCCCGCGCCGCCGGCACCCCGCGCCTGCTATCGCGGCCAGACATGCACGACGCCATCGCGCGTTACGCCACCTACGGCCAGAACAAGGAGCCCACCCCATGACGACAACCGATCAGGTCCTGGCACAGGCTGATGCCGGCTTTAACGCCGCAATGGCACGCTGGCTCGACTGGCTGCGCATCCCCAGCATCAGCGCCCAGCCCGACCATGCCGCGGACTGCGTGAAGGCTGCAAAATTCGCCGCCGCCGATCTGGAATCGATGGGCTTCCTGGTCACCATCCGTGCCACCCAGGGCCATCCCGTCGTGGTGGCCCACCATCCTGGCCCGGGCGGCAACGCACCCCATCTGCTATATTACGGCCATTATGACGTCCAGCCCGCCGACCCGCTGGAGCTGTGGACCAGCCCGCCCTTCGAACCGGTGGTGGTCGATGGCCCGCACGGCAAGCGAGTGGTCGCCCGAGGTGCCGTCGACGACAAGGGCCAGGTCGCCATGTGGCTTGCGGCATTCCGCGCCTGGCACGACGCCACCGGCTCCATGCCCGTGCGCATCACCTGCCTGATCGAGGGCGAGGAGGAGATCGGCAGCCCAAATCTGGAGGATTTCCTGGTCGCGAACGCCGCCGAGCTGAAAGCTGACATCGCGATCATTTCCGACACCGGCATGTGGGACATCGACACACCCGCGCTCACCACCAGCCTGCGCGGCATGGTTTATATGGAGGTCACTTTGCGCGCCGCGGTGCGCGACCTGCATTCCGGCATGTTCGGCGGCTCCGCGCTTAACCCGATCAACGCGCTCACCACCGCCCTCAGCCAGATCCGCGACAAGGCCGGAAAAATCCAAATTCCCGGCTTCTATGACGGCGTGGCCGACGTGTCCCCCGAGCAGGCGGCATCCTGGGAAAAGCTGCACTTCGATGAACATTCGTTCCTCGGCGATATCGGACTCAGCGTGCCCGCCGGCGAGATCGACCGCACCGCGCTCGAACGGCTCTGGACCCGCCCCACCGCCGATATCAATGGCATCTGGGGCGGCTATCAGGGCGCCGGCAGCAAAACGGTGATCGCGTCCGAAGCGAGTGCGAAAATCTCCTTTCGACTGGTCCCCGGCCAGGACCCCGCCAAGATCGCGGACGGTTTCAAGCAGTTCATGACCGCCCGCGTACCCATCGACGCAAAACTGGAATTCCAGGAGTTCGGCCAGGCCCCCGGCGTTCAGATCGCCACCGACGGCCACTTTGTGACAGCGGCCAGCGAGGCGATGGCCGACGAGTTCTCCAAGCCGACCGTTCTCATCGGCTGCGGCGGATCGATCCCGGTGGTGGAGAGCTTCCACCGCCTGCTCGGAATCGACAGCGTGCTGATGGGGTTCGGCCTCGGCGACGACCAGCCGCACAGCCCCAACGAGAAGTTCGAGGTCGAATGCTTCCTCCACGGTCTGCGCAGCCATGTCCGCCTGCTCGGCAAACTCGCGTAACCGTGACCGACCTTATCCTCGCCCTCGACCAAGGCACCACCTCCACAAGGGCGATCGGCTTCACAGCGCCGGATCTCGTCCCGGTCGCAACCGCACACCGCGACCTGCCCCAGATCTACCCAGCCTCCGGCTGGGTGGAGCACGACCCGGAACACCTGATCGCGCATAGCATCGCCGTGCTGCGCGAGGTGATCGACGCCACGTCTGACCGTTTTCGAATTGCCGCCATCGGCATCACCAACCAACGCGAAACCACGCTGATTTGGGATCGCCGCACCGGAAAGCCCATCCACAACGCCATCGTCTGGCAGGACCGCCGCACCGCCAGCCTCTGCACAAGCCTGCGTACGGAGGGCCACGAGGCACGCGTGACCGCCCGCACCGGCCTGCTGCTCGACCCGTATTTCAGCGCCACCAAGATCGCCTGGCTGCTCGACCACATCCACGGCGCCCGCGCCGACGCCGAGGCGGGGCATCTCGCCTTTGGCACAGTCGACACCTGGCTGATCTGGCGCCTCACAGGCGGCCGCATACATGCGACAGACGCCACCAACGCCAGCCGCACCGCCCTGCTCGACATCGCCACCGGTACCTGGGACCCGGAACTGCTCGACATCTTCGGCGTCCCAGCCGCCCTGCTGCCGGCGGTCTGCGACTGCGCCGGCCTGTTCGGCACCACCGACGCCCAGGTGCTCGGCGCCGAAATCCCCATCATGGGCGTGGCCGGCGACCAGCAGGCCGCCAGCATCGGCCAGGCCTGCTTCGAACCGGGCATGGTGAAATCCACCTACGGCACCGGATGCTTCCTGCTGCTCAACACGGGCGCCGCACAGGTCGCCTCGAAGCACCGCATGCTCACCACGATCGCCTGCCAGTTCGCGGGCAAGCGTACCTACGCGCTGGAAGGTGCCATCTTCGTGGCCGGCGCCGCCGTGCAGTGGCTGCGCGACGGGCTGCACGTGATCACCGCCGCGGGCGAGGCCGGCCCACTGGCCGAACAGGCCGACCCCAACCAGGCGGTATATCTGGTGCCAGCCTTTACCGGCCTAGGCGCCCCTCATTGGAACGCCGACGCCCGCGGCGCCATGTTCGGCCTCACCCGCAACACCGGCCCCGCCGAACTAGCCCGCGCCGCCTTGCAAAGCGTGGCCTTCCAAACGCGCGACCTCATCGGGGCTATGCACGCGGACTGGCCGGATGCAAAGCCCGCAGTGCTGCGCGTGGATGGCGGCATGGTCGCCAGCGACTGGACGATGCAGTTCCTGGCCGACCAACTGGCAGCCCCTGTTGATCGCCCAAGCGTGCTGGAAACAACGGCGTTGGGTTCGGCGTATCTGGCGGGCCTCGCGACGGGCATATGCCCCGCGCCCGAAGTATTCGCAAAAAGCTGGGCGATGGAACGACGTTTCGAACCCTGCGGCGACACGGCAACTCATGATCGGCTCTACGCCGGCTGGCAGGATGCCGTGCGCAAGACGCTTTCATAACGTGGACGAAGCCCCGTGGCTTCGTCCACGCGCCGATAGTTGCTAGACGGGTTCGCTCTTCTTCACCGGAGTACGTGAGATCGAGCGGATCTCCGGGCGCGGCCGGCCGGAAGCGAGGCCGATCTCGCGGTCCTGGGCTTCGATGATTGCGCGGGCCGGCTCGTCCCCGTCCAGCCCGCCCAGCGCCGTAGCCGGCACTTTCCGATTGGACGTACGTGAATCATCGACATAATACACGTCGAAGAACACAAAACTGGTCTCGATCTTACGCCTTGGGGGTGCCATCGGGGCCTCCTTCGTTCATTTCTGCGTCTTCCTGGGCGACATAGGTCACTTCGGGATTGAGTGGCGGAAGGCCGGCCTTGCGACGTGCCACCTCTTCTTCGCGCTCACGCAGTTTCTCGTCTTTCTTTGCCTGCTTCGCACGGTTGCGCTCAGCACGCTGCTGGTTGTAGTTCGGCTTGAAGGCCATGGTCGTCCTATCGAATTGCGTTCACACGCGCTGAATAAGGCCCAACGCGGCCCGAGACCATGATGCGTTTGGGTTGCTTGACCCCGACGCGGAAGCATGATCGCTAAAACGAAAAGCTAGAGAGTAATGCTTTTATGTATCTAAAATCATCAGCCTCTAACTTGTTCAGCCGCGGCGGAGCTGGCTTTCCCGAACCACGCGCTCATGGCTGTCGCGTGCCGATTTGATCCGGTACTGCAGATCCGTCGTCTCGCTCGGCATCAGCCGCGCGATGGTGTAGGTGCCACGTGGGACATTGCCGTCGAAGCGTCCGGGTGTGAATTCAACCCGCTCGCCGATTATGAACTTATGTTTCGCCATGGCCGTATAGGCGCACAGATGCAACTCGCGCGCCACTTATCATTCTGTCATGCCGAACGATCCTCCCCTCAGGCGCGTTTCGCGCGCGTGACAATCTGGGTCGGATTTACGAAACGCAGTGCCAGCAGCAGCCATGCCAAAGTGGTGATCATATAGATCACCGCCATCGCATCGACGGACTGCCCGGCCCGCACGCCCGCCGCAAACACCGCGTAGTAAAGCGCCACCACCAAGGTCTGGCTGGTGGGCCCCGCCGTGAGAAACGTCAGTTCGAACATCGCAATGGTCCGCACCAAAACCAACAGCAACGCCGCCAGGATGCCCGGCGTCAGCAGCGGCACCAGCACGTAGACGAACATGCGCCACGTCCCGGCGCCGAATACCCGGGCCGCAGCTTCCACCCGTGGATCGATCTGCTGGATGAACGGAATCATCACCAAAATCACGAACGGCACCGTCGGCACAAGATTGGCCAGGACGACGCCTGACACCGAGCCGGCCAGATTAGCCTTGTAAAGCACGGTCGCCAGCGGAATGCCGAACGTGATTGGCGGCACAAGCATCGGCAGCAGGAACAGCAGCATGACGAAACGCTTGCCCGGAAACTCACGCCGCGCCATCGCATAGGCAGCCGGCACGCCGAGCAATCCGGACAACACTACCACGGCGCCCACCACCTCGAATGTGGCGAACAGCACGTCCGGCAACTGGAACTCGTTCCAGGCCGACAAATACCATTTGGTGGTGAAGCCCACCGGCAGCCACGTCGTGAACCAACGTTGGGAGAACGAGTTCACCACCACCGTGGCGATCAGCCCCAGCAGGTTCACGATGAAGAACCCCACCATCAGCCACACCGCCCACGCCCACAGGCGCGAGCCCATCGAATTCGTTCTGATCATGGTCTCAACCCTTCCCGCCGCCAGCCGGCCCGCGATAGAAAGCCGATTGCAACCCCAGCATGACGGCGACAATGACCACCTGCACGGCACCCATGATCATCGCGATGGCCGAGGCCATGGCGTAGTCGTATTCCTCGAACGCCACGGTGTAGGCCGCGATCGAGATCACCCGCGTGTCGCCGGCGGGCGCCCCCAGCAGCACCGCGGACGGAAACACCGAGAACGCCTGCACGAAGGACAGGCAGAACGTGATTACCAGCCCTGGCACCAGCAGCGGCAGGATGATGGTCTTGAAGCGCTGCCACCCTTTGGCGCCCAGCATCGCGCCGGCCTGTTCCAGCGCCGGGTCGATGCCGGTCACGTAGGACAAGGTCAGCAGGAAGGTGAACGGAAATCCCGTGATGACAAGGGACAGAAAGACCCCCCAGTAATTGTGGATCAGACGGATCGGGCTGTTCGATAGGCCAAACTCCAGCAGTGCCCGGTTCAGCCAGCCGCGCGGGCCGAAATAGTTCAGCATTCCCTCGGCCACCAGCACGGTACCGAGCGTGATGGGAATGACGAGAATGGTGGTCAGCAATCGCGGGCTGCGCATCAGCCGCACCCGCAGCGCCACCGGCACCGAGCCGACCACGTTCAGGATCGTCACTGGCACCGCGATCCACAGCGTCTTAGCCACCGTGTCGTAAAGAAACGGGTCGGAGAAAAAGCGCTGGTAGTTGGAGAACATCCCGCCCACCTTCGGATGGAACGACAGCACGAGCCCGTACAGGAAAGGGTAGATGAACAATGCCACAATGAACAAAATCGCCGGCAGCAGCAGCATGGTCACGCCGTCGAAACCGCGCTGGGCAAGGGTGGGCCTTCGCGCACTCATGCGTTGTAGACCAGCACACGCGCTGCATCGGCGCTGAGCGTTAATGCCTCACCGGCCACCACATGCTGCTCGGAGCGGAAGAACAGCTCTGTGCCCTCGGCGGTCGTGGCCACGCCATAGAAATCTCGGCCGCGATATTCCGCGGTCTGCACCACGGCATGGATCGGGCCATACGGCGCCGGGCACAGATCCTCCGGCCGGATCGCAAGAATCGCAGGGCCCGGCTCTATAACGTGCACCGGCGTCGCCCAAAGATTGGCCGGCCCAAGGGTCACGCACAGCCGCCCTTCAAAGCTGGC
>JAYTHH010000125.1:0-6007 GCA_043732745.1 Rhodospirillales bacterium | reverse complement strand
TGCCGACCAGCTCGGCGCTGCCGTGGGCGCGTCCCGCGCAGCGGTCGATGCCGGGTTCGTGCCCAACGACTACCAGGTCGGCCAGACCGGCAAGATCGTGGCGCCCGACCTTTACGTCGCCATCGGCATTTCCGGCGCCATCCAGCATCTCGCCGGCATGAAGGACAGCAAGGTCATCGTCGCGATCAACAAGGACGCGGAGGCGCCGATCTTCCAGGTGGCCGATTACGGCTTGGTAGCAGATCTGTTCACCGTGTTGCCCGAGCTGAAGGCGGAGCTTGAACGCGTATGAGCGCCTTCCTTGAAATAGGCGCATGAGCGTGATCCAGAAGGTCGGTATAATCGGCGCCGGCCAGATGGGTAACGGCATCTCGCACGTGTGTGCCGCCGCCGGGCTCGACGTGGTGATGCTGGACGTGAAGGCGGACGCGCTGGCCCGCGCGATGGCCACGATCGGCCGCAACATGGACCGCCAGGTCACCAAGGGCACGCTCACCGCCGAGGCGAAGGATGCCGCCCTCGCTCGGATCACCACCACCAGCGACTACACCAGCTTCGGCGACTGCGACCTGGTGATCGAGGCGGCCACGGAAAAGGAGGAGCTGAAGCGCAGCATCTTCAAGACGCTGGTGCCGCATCTCAGCGCCACCGCCATGATCGCGTCCAACACGTCGTCGATCTCCATCACCCGCCTTGCCGCCGGCACCGATCGGCCGGAACGCTTCATCGGCATGCATTTCATGAACCCGGTTCCGGTCATGAAGCTGGTGGAGATCATCCGCGGCATTGCCACGGACGAGCCAACCTTCCAGGCCACCATGGCGCTGGCGGCAACCCTGGGCAAAACCACGGCCGTCGCCGAAGACTTCCCGGGCTTCATCGTCAACCGCATCCTGGTGCCGATGATCAACGAGGCCGTCTATGCCGTCTATGAAGGCGTCGGCACCATCGCCAGTATCGACACCGGCCTGCGCCTCGGCGCCAACCACCCGATGGGTCCGCTCGAACTGGCTGACTTCATCGGCCTGGATACCTGCCTCTCGATCATGCAGGTGCTGCACGACGGACTGTCCGACAGCAAATACCGACCTTGCCCGCTGCTGGTGAAATACGTCGAGGCCGGCTGGTATGGCCGCAAGACCGGCCGTGGATTTTACGACTACACCGTTACGCCGCCGCGTCCAACGCGGTAGAAGGGCGCAAGGCGGGGGGCGCCGCCCCCTCGATCCCTGCCAGGGGCCGAGCCGCTGGCCATGCTTACTTCCAACGGATCGGGAGCGGCGTTGTGAAGTATCCATTGTGGTTGCCGTTGTTGCTGGGATTTTTGTCGGCTGTGGGGCCGCTGTCGACGGACATGTATCTTCCGGCGTTCCCCGCGATCGAAGCGTCGCTGGGCATTCGGTTGGGCTCGGCGCAGGTGACATTGGCGACCTGGTTCCTCGGCCTTGCTATCGGTCAGATCACCCAGGGCTCGCTGTCGGACCGTTTCGGCCGACGCCAGCCGCTGATCGTGGCAACGCTGATCTTCACCTTGGCCAATATCGGCTGCGCGTTGGCCACCGACCTCGTGACATTGTCGGTGATGCGGTTTCTGGCAGCCCTCGGCGGCTCCGCCAGCATGGTGATCCCGCGTGCCATCGTGCGTGACCTGTCCGAAGGGCACGCCGCGGCACGGATGATGAGCAAGCTGATCCTGGTCAGCGGCGTGGCGCCGATCCTGGCGCCCACGCTGGGCGGGCTGATGCTGAACTATGCAAGCTGGCACTGGATCTTCTGGTTTGCGGTGATCTACGGCGCCACGTGCTGCGCGCTCGTGGCGTTTTTGCTGCCGGATACATTGCCGCCGGAGAAGCGGGTGAAGCAGAGTCTGGGGCGCATGGTGGCGCGCTATGGTGAAATTCTTTCGGAGCGCAGCTTTCTGACGCACGCGCTGATGGGTGGTTCAGGCATGTTCGCAATGTTCGGCTTCATCGGCGGATCGCCGGGCGTGTTCATCGACGGCATGCATCTGCAGCCATCGCTGTATGCCGTCATGTTCAGTTCCTGCGCGATCTTCTTCGTCATTTGTTCACAATTGAACCCTATGCTGCTGCAACGCATCGGGTCAGACCGGATGCTGAACTTTGCCTGCCATACCTTCCTGGTGGCCACGATTGTGTTGGCGTGCGTGGCCTTCCTGACGCGCCTGCTGCCCGGCGGCACGCAATGGTGGATGATCCTGCCGCCGGTCATGGTGATGATGGGCTGCCAGGGGTTCAACATGCCCAACACCACGGTGGGCGCATTGCAGCGTCACGCCTCTCATGCTGGCACGGCGTCCGCGCTGATGGGCATGATGGGATTCTGTCTGGCGGCGATCAGCGGATTGCTGGTCGGGCAGTTGAGCGACGGGTCGGCGCGGGCGATCGCGGTGCTGGGGTTGATCGGATCGATCGGTGCCAATATCGCGAACCTCTATCGCAGGCGCGGTCTGGCGAATATCTGAGAGGCACACCATGGCATTGATCGTCGGTATTCCCGCCTGCAACCGGATTTTCAACGAGTTGCACGTGCATTATGCGCCCGCCCGCTACGGCGAGGCGTTGATGCTGTGTGGCGGCGCGCTGCCGGTCTTATTGCCCCCGGTTGGCGAGGGGATGCTGGCGATCCTGGACCGCTTGGACGGCCTGTTGCTGGACGGCAGCCCCAGCAACGTGCAGCCGGCGCTTTATGGCGAGACATTCGACGCGACGCCCGACAAGCATGATCCGCAGCGGGACGCCACAACCTTGCCGCTAGTGCGCGATGCCCTCGCGCGCGGCATGCCTGTGCTGTGTATCTGCCGCGGCGTGCAGGAGTTGAATGTGGCGATGGGTGGCAGCCTGCACCAGCAGATACACGACGTGACAGACCGCCACGACCACCGTTCCGGCGCCGGCCTGCCGCCCACAGCCACGCTCGATGAGAAATTTGGCTTCAAGCACAAGGTCGCGGTTTCCGGCCAGTTCGCCACCATGGTCGGCGCCCGGGAGATCACGGTGAATTCGCTCCACGAACAGGCGCTGGACCGGATCGCCGACGGATTGGTTATCGAGGGCGTGGCAGAGGACGGTACCGTTGAAGCGGTGCGCGTGGCGGGAGCACGCAGCTTTGCGTTCGGCGTGCAGTTCCATCCCGAGTGGCATGTAAAGACCGATGCCCCCAGCCGCGCCATCTTCGCTGCATTCGGCCATGCCTGCGCCGCCTACGCCGCCGGCCTGAAGAAGGCGGCCTGATGGACCTGCATCTGGCCGGCAAGCGCGCGCTCATCACCGGCGGCTCCAAGGGCATTGGCCGGGCCTGTGCGCTTCTGCTGGCGGAGGAAGGCGTCGATCTCATTCTGGTCGCCCGCGATCCAGCCGCGCTGGACAAAACAGCGAGTGACGTGCGCACCCGGCATCAGGTGTCCGTGCAGACCATCGCCGTCGATCTTTCGACCGATGCGGCTGTGGTGGCCGTGGCGCGAGACGCCGGCGCGATCGATATTCTCGTCAACAATGCCGGCGCCATTCCGCCCGGCGGATTGCTGGCGGTAGACGACGCCACGTGGCGCCGCGCCTGGGACCTGAAAGTGTTCGGCTTCATCTCGCTGTGCCGGGCGATCTATCCAACGATGGCAGCCAGGCGGACCGGTGTGATCGTCAATGTGATCGGCTCCGCCGGCGAGAAACTCAGCCCGAACTATCTGGCCGGCACCACTGGCAATGCCGGCCTGATCGCCTTCACACGCGCCCTCGGCACGTCCAGCCCGAAGGACGGCGTGCGCGTGGTCGGTATCAACCCCGGCCCCACTGCCACCGCGCGGATGGAAATGTTGATGCGGGATCGCGCCAAGGCCAGCCTGGGCGACGCCGACCGCTGGCCGGAATTGTGCGCCAACATGCCCTTCGGCCGCCCCGGCACGCCGGAGGAAATAGCCAACGCCGTGGCCTTCCTGGCCAGCGCAAGATCGGCCTACACCTCCGGCACCATCCTCACCATCGACGGTGGCGCGTAGCTCGGGCACCGCCCGACGCGCAAACGTCAGTAGCCCCGCTTGGTATCGAACAGGTTTGGCGGGCTCTCACCCGCCTCGAACGCCGCCAGATTGAGCACAAACAGCTTCACGCTCTCCGCCGCATAGGTCTTCGGATCATCTGCCGCTATATGCGGCGTGATCACCAGGTTGCGCGTCGTCCAAAGCCGATGTCCCCTCGGAATCGGCTCCGGAACAAAGACGTCGAGCACCGCACCGCCCAGCCGACCGCTGTCGAGCAGGTCGCACAGCGCCTCCTGGTCGATCAGCGCGCCACGGCCGATATTGATGACGAAGCCACCCTCCGGCAGCAGTCTCAGGCGGTGCCTGTCCATCATCCCCTGGGTGCGCGGCGTCAGCGGCACCGCCAGCAGCAGAAACTCTACCTCGGGGAGCACCGCATCCAGATCGTCGACTGACACGGTGGCGTCGAAATCCGGATGCGGAATGGCATGGGTGCGTACCCCCACGCTGCGCATGCCGAACATCCGCGCTGCCCGACCGGCCGCGGCGCCGAGATCGCCGGTGCCGATCACCGCGATATGCCGTCCGGCCAGCACCGAGCCGTAGTGCTTCTCCCACCGCCCCTCCTGCTGCGCGTGGATTATGGCTAGCATCTTCCCCGCCAGCATCAGCAACGCCATCGCGGCATATTCGCCGGCGCGCTGGCCGTGCACGCCGCTGTTGTTCATCAACGCCACGCCCGGCGGCAGGAAATCGAACGGTGCCAGGCGATCGAGCCCGGCGGAGGTGCAGAAGATCATCTTCAGATGCGGCGCAGGCACGGTGAAATGGCTGGTCAAGGCGGAGGTGCTCGTCACCAGCGCTTCGGCCTCCGCGAGGCCCAGGTGAAACGCTTCGGGCGTATCGCCGAAGCTCACGTCCTCCGGCCCGCCGGCCGCCCGCCACATCGCAAGGGTGATGGCGAAATCAGGATCGTCGGGCGCATTCTGCACATGGACCCGCATGGTCATCCTTTCGAGAGATCCGCCAGCAGCACGGCGGCCGCCTGCGCGACGTTCAGGCTTTGAATACGCCCACTGCCCATGATCTTCACCCGCCGCCGGCACGCTTCGAGTACCGGGGCTGACACGCCATGCTCCTCGTTGCCCAGCACCAGTGCAATCGGCCGATCGCGCGGAAGCTCCGCCAAGGGCGCCGAATCGCGGCTCAGCGAGGCCGCAACGGTGCGGTAAAGACCGTCGATTCCCGTGAGCACATTCGGCAGGTTGCGGGATTTGAACAGGTCGAGCAGCTCCAGCCCGCCTTCAGACACCCGATACGCGGCGTCCGACGGCATGGCGTGACCCTCCCCCTCGCCGATCAGCATCGCGCCCACGCCGAAGAACGCCGCCGAGCGGGCGATGGCGCCCAGGTTATGTGGATTGCCGATGCCATCAAGGATCAGCAGCAGCTTCACACGTGGCGGCTGCGCAATGTTGAATACCGGAATGGCCATCGGCCTGGCGATCGCCACCAGCCCGCCATGATGCGGCGTGCCGGCGATTTTTTCGATCTCGTCGGCCTCCACCATGCGGTACGGTTTGCGCGCTGCCGCCAGCACCGCACAGAACGGCCCCGCAGCAGCTTTCATTTCGGGCAGATAAAAAAGCCGCTCCACCGCCGCCTCGCGCCGCCGGAACAGCGCGTCGACGGGCTTCAGTCCACAGATCGTATCGGTTTTCATTCCCCCGGCTTCCGCTGCCTGCCGTTCCCTGTCAACCTGTGCACCTCATGGACATTCCCATTCTCTACGCAGACCCGCATTTCGTGGTGCTGAACAAGCCTGCCGGGCTTGCGGTGCATCCCGGCCCCAAGGGCGGCCCCTGCGTGGAGGACTGCTTCGAGCAACTCTCGCGCCGCAAGGATGGCCCCTGGCTGGCACACCGGCTCGACGCCGACACCGCCGGCTGCCTGCTGGTGGCATTGCGCAAAACGCCCCTGCTGGAGGCCCAGGCCGCGTTCGCCGAGGGC
>JAYTHH010000124.1:0-1726 GCA_043732745.1 Rhodospirillales bacterium | reverse complement strand
CAGCCACGGGTAATCGGCGTCGCCCTGGATCAGCATACGTCCGCCAAGCCTCTGCATCGCTGCGATCTCGCGCTCCATTTCGGGCCCGGACGGGACGGCGGCAGAGCCGGCCCTGGCGCTGCGGGTGATGCCGGGCAAGGCCGCAATGGCGGCCCCAGCCTCGCCGAAACGTTGCATCAGGCGGCGATACAGCACCGGCCCGATTCCGGAGGTGCGGGCAAGACGCAGTCGGTCGAGTCGCTCTTGCCGCATCATCGCGTCACCTGCCGATCCGCGGCTCGGTTCCTGCCAGCAGCCGCCTGATATTTTCGTGGTGCTTTGCCCAGAGGAGCGCCGCCACGATCACTGCCAGAATGACGAGATCAGTGTTGCCGGTCACCAGCCAGATCACCAGCGGCGCCGAGAGCGTTGCCGAGAGCGACGAGGCCGAGGATATCTTCGTCAGCTTCGCCACCGTCAGCCAGATGGCGCAGCAGATGGCCGCCGTCAGCGGACTGGCGGCCATCAGCACACCAAGCCCGGTGGCCACCCCTTTGCCACCCTTGAAGCCGAGCCAGACCGGAAACAGATGCCCAATGACCGCCGCCAACCCGCAGGCGAGCACGCCAAGCGATCCTGCGACATCGGCGCCGATGAGCACCGCGAACACACCTTTCATCGCGTCCAGCAGCAACGTCGCCGCTGCCAACTCCTTGCGGCCGGTGCGCAGCACGTTGGTTGCGCCGATACTGCCGGAACCGATTTTCCGGATGTCGCCCAAGCCGCAGGCGCGCGTGATGAGCAGCCCAAACGGGATGGTGCCCAGCCCGTAGGCGACAACGATGGCAACAACGAGCAGTGGCGTCATCGCCTTGCTCCCGTTGGCTCGGCGATCGCCGCCAGCTTGGCCAGGGCTTCGAACAGAACCGAGGCCGTGGTGGGTGCGCCATAGCGTGCGTGCCGTGCCGTGAAATCCACGCTGCGGGTCTGATCGACAAGGGCCGCGCCGGCGATGCCGGTGCCCTCGGGGAGCCGCACCTCAAACGGCCAGCCGCGAACGCGCGACGTGATCGGTGCAACTATTGCAAAACCTGTCACCGCCGAGAAATCACGCTGGCTGAGCACCAAAGCCGGCCGGTCACCGCTCGTATCGTGACCCACGCGCGGATCGAGCGAAAGCCAGATCAGATCACCCTGCTGCGGCACATACGATCCTGTGCTCACAGAACCTCGCGGCCGACATTCGGACCCCATTCGATGGGAGCGTGCCGGTTGTCGTCGGTGCAACCTGCAAGCAACCCCTGCAGCGTGTAGTGTGGGCGCAGAGGACGGATGACGATCTCACCATCACGCATCGCCACCTCGATCTCCGACCCATCATGCAGTCCAAGCTGGTCCACAAACGCTTTCGGAAGCCGGACGCCCAGGCTATTGCCCCATTTCTGGATCGTGCCCACGGGATGTCTCCACAAACTGTATATACTTAGTATATCCATTTGTCTGTGCACTTTAAGAACCCTCAACCCCATCGCCCACGCTCCCTAGGACGGCCAATGCTGACAGCCCCCAGGATCATTGCGCCACTCCGCAAATCTACCCAAACACCCGCCGCCCGGCCTTCCAGGTGCCGATCACGCGGCCTTCCAGCGCCCGCCCGTCGAACGGAGAGTTCTGCGCCTTGCCGGGCAGGGTGCCGACATTGACCTGCCACACGCGGTCGAGATCGAGCAGGCACAAATCCGCCACG
>JAYTHH010000123.1:0-6042 GCA_043732745.1 Rhodospirillales bacterium | reverse complement strand
TATGGGGGGAGAGACGAAGGGCCATGATGTCAGCCCTTGAACCGCTCCACATATGTGATGTCGTCGGTCCTCACCACGATGCGCTCGCCCGATTCGATGAACGGCGGCACCATGCATTTCAGGCCGTTCTCGAGCTTGGCCGGCTTGTAGGAGCTGGTTGCGGTCTGACCCTTTGTGACCGGGTCGGCCTCGATGATCTGCAGCACGACCGATACGGGCAGGTTGATGGCCACCGGGTCGCCCTCGACCAGATCGACCTCGACCTCCATGTTGTCCTGCAGGAATGCCACCTTCTCGCCAAGGATTACGGCCGGGATCATCGCCTGCTCGAAGGACTCAGGGTCCATCAGCACGAGGTTGTCGCCGTCGGTGTAGGAGTATGTGTAAACTTTCTGTTCGGTCTGCAGCCGCTCGACGGTGTCGGCGGTGCGCCAGCGCTCATTGGTTTTGTTGCCGGTCTTGAGGTTGCGCATCTCGACCTGGATGAAGGCGCCGCCTTTGCCCGGGGTGATGATCTGCTGCTTCAGCACGGTCCAGCGGTTGCCATCGTGCTCGAGCACTTGGCCGGCACGGATGAGGTTCGCCTGCTGCTTCATCTTCGGGTCTCTCGGTCTTGCGGGAAGACCGGGTGTCTAGACCGAAGGGTGGGTGACGGCAAGGGAGCGGCGTGGGCGGCGCAGACGAACTGAGACCAATCCTGCCAAGGGCATAGAGATGGTCGCGATCACTGACGGCTCGGGCGCCGGGGGCCGGAATGATCGCGGCCACGTTGCCGTTGAACCCGGAGCTGCCTCAGCCTGAGCGGCCCCGTTGCCAAGATACCCGGCAGAAGCAATTTCACGTTCAAACTGCTGAATCATCTGGCCACCGGATCAGGATATTTGACGATCAAAATATTTCAATATGCGTTGCGTCTGGATCAAAGGATGCCGTAATGAAACAGACGTGAAGTATGATTATGTGTGTTCAGATGTAGGATTTGACTGTGCAGCTCGCACGAACTTTCCGGCAGATGCGGATTCCGCCCGATAATCTGGATTGAGCGGCACCTTCCCGGTGCCTCCCGGCACATCCAGCACATAGGTCGGCCAGGCCAGGCCGGTCACACGGCCGCGCAGGCCACGCAGCAGGGCCTGTCCCTCCTCGATCGGCACATGGAAGCGGGACGTGCCAGGCGCGGAATCCAGGTGATGCAGGTAATATGGCTTCACTCGCGCTCCCAGCATGGCGCGGAACAGCGCCTCCAGCGCCGCCTCGCTGTCGTTCACACCGCGCAGCAGCACGCTCTGGCCCAGCACCGGGATCGCCTCGCTTTGGATGCGGCGCAATGCTGCCTTCGCGGCTGGCGTGATCTCGCTGGCGTGGTTGGCGTGCAGCACGACGAACATCGCCTTGTCCGTCCGCAGCGCCGCTGCCAGCGCCTGCGTCACCATCGATGGGTCGGCCACCGGCACCCGGCTGTGCACCCGGATGATCGCGATATGCGGGATCGCGGACAGCGTCTGCACGATGGCGGCGAGGCGTCGGGGCGACAGCATCAGCGGGTCGCCGCCGGTGAGAATGACCTCGGTGATTGCCGGCCGCGCCCGCAGCCAGTCATACGCCGCCGCCAGTTCCGCGTGGCTCAGCAGCCCGCCATCCGGCCCCACATGCTCGCGCCGGAAGCAGAACCGGCAATAAACCGGGCAGATCAGCAGCGGCTTGAGCAGCGCACGGTCGGGGTAGCGGTGCACGATACCCTTAATCGGCGACAGCGCGTCGTCTCCGATCGGGTCTTCCATCTCGTGCGGCGCGGTCAGCAGTTCTGCGGGATCGGGAATGAACTGCAGCCCGATCGGATCGTCCGGCCGGGTGATGAGAGCCTGCAACGCATGGGGAATCGCTACCGCGTAGCGCGCCTCCACCGCCGCTATCGCGTCGCGCTTGTCAGGCATGACGAGGCCGTGGCTTACCAGCGCGTCTGCATCTCGTAGCGTTGTCCTGTCGATCTTCATCGCGGGTGTGTAGTCCTCCACACTCTCTCAGGCAATCGGAGCCCTGCCATGCGTTATGTCATCGCCGACGTGTTCACCGATGTGGCGTTCGGCGGCAACCAGTTGGCCGTGTTCCCGGATGCCGGCGACCTAGACACGCGACAGATGCAGGTGCTCGCCCGCGAGATGAATTTTGCGGAGTCGACCTTCGTGGCGCCTGGCTCGGCGCCGGGGCATTTCCGCGTGCGCATCTTCACGCCAATGGCTGAAATGCCGTTCGCGGGCCACCCCACCATCGGCACCGCCGTTGTGCTGGCGCATCTCGGCCACACCGAGGGGCTGTCCGAGATCGTGCTGGAGGAGAATATCGGGCCGGTCCGCGTGGTTTTGCGCGAAGGCGGCGCCACGCTGTTCATGCAGGGGCCGGCCGAGATCCGCCCGCACAACGTGGCGCCGGTGGCGCTGGCCGACGCGCTGGGCCTGAAGCGTACGCAATTGGCCGGCGATCCCTGGCAGGCCGGCTACGGGTTTCCGTTCGTGTTTGTGCCATTGAAGGACCGTGAGGCCGTGGCCGCCAGCGTGTTGCATGCCGATCGCTGGGCCGCCGTGACACAGGACATGTGGGGCGGCCGCTCCGTCTATGTCTATGCAGTCACAAGCCACGATGGTGAGACCACGTATGTCCACGCGCGCATGTATGCCCCGAAATTCGGCATCACCGAGGACCCTGCCACTGGCTCCGCCGCCGCTGCGCTTGCCGGCAGCCTGGACACCGACGCCACGCATCTGGTGATCGACCAGGGCGTGGAACTTGGCCGCCCCAGCCGGCTGGAGGCGCATATCCTCCGCAGCGACGGCGTGGTGGTGGAGGTTTCGGTGGGCGGCGGCGCCATCGTGGTGGCCGAGGGTTCGTTCGTTCGCCTGCCGTGACGGACCGTTTCGCGGCGCTGCGCCGGCGCGCGCGCTTGGCCGCCGGCGTGCGGGCGTTCTTCGATGCGCGCGGCTATCTGGAGGTCGAGACGCCCTACGCCGTGCGCACGCCGGGCGAGGAGGTGCATCTCCAAACTTTCCGCACCGAGCGGATGGCGCCGACCGGCGACCGCGAGACGCTGTGGCTGCACACCAGCCCGGAATTCGCCATGAAGCGTCTGCTGGCCGACGGCGCCGGGCGGATCTTTCAACTCGCCCGGGTCTGGCGCAACCAGGAGGGTAGCGACCACCACGCGCATGAGTTCACTTTGCTGGAATGGTATCGCCCTGCTGCCACGATGGCCGACATGATGGACGAGACCGAGGCGCTGTTGCGCGCCACCTTGCCGCCGGTGGCGACGTGCCGTGGCATCACCGTCGATCTGTCGCGGTTTCAGCGGCTGACGATGCAGGAGGCGTTTGAGAGGCATGTCGGCGCCGATCTGCTGGGCACCGCCGACGATGCCGCCGCTTTGGCGGCGCAGGCCGGCACGCGACTGCGGGACGGGGAGGGGTGGGAGGATCTGTTTTTTCGCCTGCTGCTGGAACGCGTGGAGCCCGAGATCGGCCGCGCGCACCCAACATTCCTGACCCATTGGCCCACCGCCCAGGCCGCCCTCGCGCGGCGCGACCCGGCTGACCCCCGGGTGGCGGAGCGGTTCGAGCTCTATGTGTGTGGCCTTGAACTCGCCAACGCCTTTGTGGAACTGACCGACGCCGCCGAGCAGCGCGTCCGCTTTGAGGCGGATCGCGCGCGCCGCCACGCGTTGTACGGCGGGCCGGACTGGGAGATCGACGAGGCGCTGCTCGCGGCGCTGCCCTATGTGCCGCCTTGTGCCGGGATCGCGCTGGGGTTCGACCGGCTGGCGATGATCGCCGCCGGGATCGAAAATATCCGCGATGTGATGTGGCTTCCAAGCGCTGGCTAACCAAGTCTACGTTTGATTTTGGAGCACAAACCCATGCGCGCCTTGCTCGCAACACTGATCGCCCTGCCGATACTTGCGGCCTGCACCGTGGGGCCTGATCGTCGCGTCATACTAAACGCTCTTGTAGGACAGTCGGAAACCGAGGCGATCCGCCAGCTCGGCGTACCCGACCGCAGCTTCGAGAGCGGCGGCCGGCGGTTCCTGGCTTTCGTCGACCGCAGGGTGGAAAATTTTGGCGGCGTTGGATTCATGGGCGGCTACGGCACCCGCTATGGCGGCTTTACCGGCATCGACGCCGGCCCCGACGTGTATGAGCGGGTGTGCGAGACCACGCTGGAAGTGGCGGATGGTCGGGTCGCCACATATTCGCTGCGTGGGAATGCGTGTTTCTAAGCGCCATTTTGCGACTGTCGCGTTAGGAGGCGATTAACCCGGAGCTGTCAGGCTGCCGAGAACATCTCAGGCGGGGGCAGAGATTGGCAGTATCGGGCACGGTAGCGAATTTCGGCGTGTTGGACGACATGCGTGGCGTCGCTGCGCTGTTGGTTCTTCTTGATCACGCTGGATGCGTGATGGCCGGCTTCGATCTGTTCGAGCGCAATCTTCTCGCGGTGCAATTCTTCTTCATGCTCAGCGGGTTCGTGGTCGCCTGTGCCTACGAGAACCGGCTTCGCTGCGGCATGGGACTTGGCAGCTTTCTGTCGCGCCGGACGGTGCGGTTGTATCCGCTGATCGTGCTCGGCAGCCTCTGCGGCGCGGTCGCGCTGCTCGCGACGCAGCCGATCGATGCCGACGCGCCTGGCCTGATGCGTGCCGCATTGCTTGCTGCAGTGGGTCTGCCGTCGCCGGAGGGGGCATTCAGCTTCGGCCATTTTCCAATCAACCCGCCGGAGTGGTCGCTGTTCTTCGAACTGCTCGCCAACCTGGCCTTCGCGATCGTCCTTGCCAGGCTGGCCACGCCAATTCTGCTCGTGGTGTCGGGTGTTCTTTTGGCGATCTATTTTTGTCTGACATTTGCGGCGTGGCCTGGACCGGTGCCATTCGCAACGGAACTCTTTGGTGCCATGGCGTCGTTCGGCATCGGGATGGCGGTTTGGCGCGGGCATTCAACGGGCGCGTTCTGCGCGCCATCGCTACCGCGTTGGCTGCTCTCGGCCTGTTTGGTCATGGTGTGCGCCATGCCGACCTCTTTTGGAGCCGGGTTCAACCTGGCGGTCACAGCAATGCTCTTCCCGCTGCTGATTGCAGCCGGCGCAAGCCACGGCAGAAAGGGCGTTGCGGGTTTTGCCTCGATTCTGGGGGAGCTTTCATATCCGCTCTGTATTTTGCACTGGCCCATCCTGCTGCTGGCCCGCGTGTGGCTGCCCGGGTGGATGGGGACCAGCGGCAACATCGTGTTGGCCTGCCTCGCCGCCGCGGCGTTCGCCTGGCTGGCGTTGGTGCTCATCGACCGTCCGATCCGGCGTTGGGCGACAGGCGCGATGTTCGCCCGGCCACGATCAATTGAATTGGCCCTTGATTTGCTCGAATAGACGGATCGTAACCCGGGTGTTGGTCGGCAACGTGCCGGATCGAAACCGAAGGAAAGAACCATGATGCTTCGTGCAATAATGCCAGCGGCATTGGCCGTGACCATGCTGGCCGGATGCGTCGACAAGCGGCGCTGACCAAGATCCTGACCTATCATGTCGTTGCAGGGTCGATGGACTTCGATACGCTGCGCAAGGCTATGATGGCCGGAAACGGCACCGCGACGCTCACCAGCGAGTCTGGCGACAAGCTGGTGGTGAAGATGAGCGGGCCGCACAATGTGTTCATCAAGGACGCCAAGGGCGGTGTGGCGCTTGTCACGACGTATGACTTGTATCAGTCCAGCGGTATTATTCACGTCACCGAGAAGGTGCTGCGGTCGGGCTGATGCTCTCGTTTGGCAATGGCGTTTTTGAAAAGGGCGTCGGTCGAGCAATCGGTTGGCGTTTGTTTCTGGCCACCATTTGCAGCCGCGTGATTTGGAACATCCTCCGGCCGAGCCGCGTTAAACGTGCGTGATCGAAGGACGCCAACCAATGCGCTATCTCGTTTTCGCCGGCACGGTTCTGACGCTGCTGAGCGGAGCCGCATCGGCCCAGACCGCCTCCACCCCTGTGTCCCCTGCTTTGCCCCCACGGCAG
>JAYTHH010000122.1:0-6045 GCA_043732745.1 Rhodospirillales bacterium | reverse complement strand
GGGTGAAGTAGGGCTGGTTTGTCTTGCGACTGTTGGTAATCGTGCGCCGGATGAACATCGCAAGATGATGCACCAACAACAAGGCTTAAAGCCATCTGCTACAAATTATTATGGCACAACATTTCACTTTTTCGACCCGACCCAATATTCATGCGGGTTTGCCGAGGGCGAGGGGGCCAAAATGTCGAAAAAGTGACAAAGATGGGTTAGGCGTCGTAATCTGAATTTCTTGTGGTGGCACGTTTTTATTGAATAAGCAATCTATATGTGCGTAAAGCCGTTATAAAGTGGTGGCATGTTGGTAAAAGTCACCACTTCCGGCCCGCGCCGCTATGTCCAGCTTGTCGAGTCCTACCGTGATGAAACTGGACGCGTCAAGAAACGCACCGTGGCCACGTTGGGGCGTCTGGATCAACTCACCGGCCAGCTCGACGCCGTCATTGATGGCCTGCTCAAAGTCTCTGGCCATCAGCCAGTGGGCGCCAAAACGGCTGCGTCTGCTCTTGCTGCTCCTTGCTGCTCCTGCCGCCATCCCTGCCTCATCCCTCTCGTTCGACGCGGCCCGCGCCCTGGGCAACGTGCACGAACGCCTGGGTCGCAATCACCAGCGCCGACTGGGCGCCTTCGCGCCCCCAGCGGTGCACGATGTTGGCATTGATGCGGTGCGCCAGGGCCATGCCAGCCACCAAGGCGCCGCTTTTCCGGCACTCCCGAAGGACCTGGCTCTTGAGTTCCGGACTGAAAAAAACGTCGCTTGGGTCGGTTGGCGTTAGCGGAAAAGTCTCAGTTAACTTCGACCTGGCGACCCGCAGTGGCACGATGCTGGGTCGGGGCGTGGGGCGACGTGCGCGGCGCGAACGTGGAGTCAAAGATGAACTTCAACGTCACCGAATCGCCGGTCCAACTCCAGTCGGGTGTGCTGCGCCAGCAGGCGGCAGGCCTGCACCACGAGATGAGCGTACTTCATCACGGAAGGCTCCAGCCGGTTGCGCGGCCCCGCGACCGCAAGCGCGAACGATTCCGTGTTGAGTTGCACGCCTGCCGAGACGGCCCACACGTCGGGCACATTCTCACCCTGGCTGACGTAGAAGCCGCGCTTGCGGCTCTGCAGGATGGACTCGACTAGGTCCTGCGGGTCGGTAAGTGTATTGGGCGTGATGGCAGCGAACTGTCTGCCATGGATGAATTCGCGCAAGTCCACTTCGCGCATGCTGCCCAGCAAGGCCTTTCCGACGGAGCTCGAGTGCAGGGGCTTCTGCTCGCCGCTGCGCGCGCTGTAGCGGATCGCGCTGTCCCCCTCAATAACCTGCAGGTAGAGGGCAAGGTCTCCTTGGCGCTTGCCCAAGATCACGGTCTCGCCCGTTTCGTCGCGCAGTTGCAGCAGCAGCGGACGCACGCGCTCAATGAAGGGGTCGTTGGACAGGATGCGCCGCGTTACGTCATACATGCGCTGCGTGGGGTACAGCGCGCGCGGCCGGCTCAACGAGTACAGGTAACCGCGCGCGATCAGCGTGCCGACGATCGCGTGACAGCTGCTCTTGGGAATGCCCGCCGCGCTAGCCAGGTCAGTGAGGGACATTGGCCGCTGTGAAGTCTCGAACGTCTGGAAGATGTTCACGACCCGCTCAACCGCCGTAACCGCCTTAACCGCCGAATTTGTCATCGCATCGCTCCTTGTGTCATGAAATTTCCTGCCCAAAAACCTGACTGTTGTTCGAAATACCGAACCATTATTCTTGCACAGAGACATCTCGAATGCTGATCTTGCAGTGCACATCGCATTAATCGCCGATTTGTCCGCCGCGATCGACCGCCACCGGGCCTGGCTGGACACCAGCGAGCGCGCCGCCGACCTGACCCTGCAGCGGGCGCGCTATCGCCTCAAGCGCGGATAGAGCGCATGGTCAGCGCCCGGCTGGCCGCCATGGGACAGGATGACTTTGATCGGACGATGGCCGAGCAGGTCCGCTCGTTGCTCCTGTCGCTCGTACAACCCGACGATCGTCACGGGGACTCATCCGGTTGTGCTTCGTGAGCGCCCCGGCGTAAAAATATACTCAAACGAGAAATCGACGAACACAAGCACCCTCCCCGGCAGCGCGGTCGGGCCCCGGCTTGACGCCATGCCCGTCGGTCGCTTTTTTCACCGGCGATTGCTCGCGCTGATCGGGGCCGGCCTTTTCCTGGACGGCTTCGAGCTGTACTCACCGCTGGTGTGCTGGTCGCGCTGACAAAGTCAGTGTGGTCAACCATGTCACTCAATGCCGGCTTCGTCATGGCCACTTTCATCGGCGTGATGGCTGGCGCGTGGGCCGCCGGCATCGTCGGCGACAGGCTCGGCCGGCGCTGCGCCTACCAGTTCAACCTCATGCTGTTCGGCCTGGCATCGCTGGCCGCGGCCTTCGCGCCGAACATGGATGTGCTGATCGGGCTGCGTTTCATCATGGGCTTGGGCCTTGGGGCTGAGGTGGTGGTGGGCTACGGCATGCTGACCGAATTCATGCCCGCACGCTCCCCCTACGCCAGTGCTGGTTCTCCTACCGTCACTTTTGACAACGAAAACAAATCGACCCCCTAGGGAATGTACCGATAAGGTACATCCAATTCGTTCAGCCGGCTGAATCGTTGTTCTTGTGCAGACTCATCCATCCTGTCTAAACTGCACCTTTTCAATCATTTTCGAAAGACCACGTCATGAATGCAAACAACGTAAAGTGGTATCTTGGCCCGATGCTCGCCGGCGGCCTGATCGCCGTGGCGGCATCCCCCGCTCTGGCGTTCCAGGATGAGGGCACGGTGCGCATCGGCCTGCTGGAGAGCCAGACCGGCGTTCTCGCGCCCTATGGCGTCCCGGGCCTTCTAGGATCACAGATCGCCATCGAGGAAATCAACAATGCCGGCGGCGTCACCGTGGCCGGCAAAAAAGTGAAGCTTGCGCCCGTGCCTGACATGAAGGGCCACGATCCGGCCAACGACCCCGCGCAGGCAATCGCGCTCGTGCGTCGCATGGCGGCGGACGACAGTGTGCTCGCGATCAAGGGTACGTCTGGGTCTAATCTGACAGAGGCTGTCTTCAGTTATCTGAACGAACTCGACAAGCAGGGTGGCGCCTTGGTCGTGCATTCCTCTGCGGCCGTCGCGCCGGGGTTGGGAAAGATTTCGAAATGGGGTTTTCGCAATAGCTTCAATGAGGTGGACATCGTCTATGGCGTCGCGGAGCAAATCCAGAAGCAGACGGGTGCGAAGACTGCCGGTTTTTACATCCAGCAGGACAATGTTTACTACCAGTCCATCGCCGACAAGGCCATCTTGCCGGCGCTCAAGCGGCTGAACATCGAGGTCAAGGTCGTTACCGACGGCGTAGGCTCCGACCGTGACTACAGCCGGCAGGTCAATGCCCTGCGCACCGCCCAGCCGGACATCGTCTATGTCCTCGGACAGACGCTGCCCGCCATCAACCTCCTGAAGGAAAGCAAGCGGCGTGGCCTGGCGCCCAAGCTGTTTATCGGCGGCATCGCGCAGGTGACCGCCGAAACGCTGAAGTCGGGCGCGGACGCGGTCGAGGGCATGGTCGCTGCCAGCTCCTACGACCCGCTGGCGCCGTCTGTGCAGAAGCTGGGCGAGGAATACAAGAAGCGCTTCTCGCAGGACCTGAGCCCATTCGTCGTGAACGGCTACGAGGCGATCTACCTGATGAAGGACGCCATCGAGAAGTCGGGCATTAGGAACACTAAGGAGTCGCTCACGGAAGACCGCGCGAAATTCCGCGATGCCTACGCCAAGGCGTCGATCACCAGCGTCACCGGCGAGAAGATCGCTTTCAACGCCGACCGCGACACGCCCAGGGCCGGCGTCATCCTGGTCGTGAAGAACGGCCAGTTCATGGCCTGGAATCCGGGCGTCAAGTGATGCGTAGCCGGGCGGCACGACCTATGGGAGGCGCATGCTCTTTATTGAGTACCTGATCAGCGGCTTGCTGTTCGGGGCGACCTACTCGCTCGTGGCCATTGGCTTCACGTTGATCTTCGGCGTGCTGAACCGGCTGAACATCGCGCACGGTGCGACGATCATGGTGGCGGCTTTCGCCGGCGCCGCCATCAGCCTGCGCCTAGGCGGGGCGAGTAGCTACGCGGTGCTCGCCCTGGCTTTCGCAGGCTCCGTCCTCACCGGCGCAATCCTGGGCATTTTAGTGCGATCGGTCGCCTTCGCGCCCCTCCGCCACGCCGCCGCGCTGGCGCCATTCGTCACCAGCGCCGCCGCCGCCATCGTGCTTGAGGAAACCTTCCTCCAGCTGAGCCGGCGGGTGCCTTTCTTTTCTCCAGAGTTCACGCCATTTCCGTCCGTACTTGAGAACGCGGCCTTCACGGTCGGCCCCGTCCTGATCCGCGGCGTACACGTCACGATCTTCGTCATCGCCTGCGCCATCATGGCCGGCCTGCACTGGTGGATAAATGCGAGCCGCATGGGTCGGGCGATCCGCGCCGTTGAGGAAAACGAGACTGTCGCCTGGTTGTTAGGCATCAACGTGCGGCACGTGGAGATCGCGGTGTTCGTCGTTGCCTCCGCGGTAGCTGGCGCGGCTGGCTGCCTCATTGGCATCTCAATGGGCACCGTCAACCCGTTCATGGGCTCCAGTCTTTTGCTGACCGGATTCGTCATCATCGTCCTGGCGGGGCTGGGAAGCGTCGTGGGTGCGATGGTGTGCGGGCTGCTGGTCGGCGTGATCGAAATGACCATTGTCGGCATGGTCTCCGCGTCGATGAAGGAAGCCGTGCTCTTCGTCATCCTGTTCACGGCCCTGGTGTTCCGGCCGCAGGGGCTGTTCGCCGGCCCCGAGGCCAAGCGGGACTGAAGCCATGGTCTACGCACTGAGCATCCTTGAACTCGCCGGGCTGAACATCATCCTTGCGCTCAGCGTTTACGCGACGCTGATGGTTGGCCAGTTCTCGCTGGCGCAGGTCGGCTTCTGGTCAATCGGCGCGTATTCGGTCGGCATGCTGACCACGCTATTCGGCTTTCCGCTGGCGCTGGCGCTGGTCATGGCGGGTTTGCTGTGCGGCGTGATCGGCATCTTGCTAGGCTATCCCTGCCTGCGCATCCGGGGCATTTACCTCACGCTGGCGACGGTGGCCTTCTCCGAGGTCGTGCGCGTCTTCTTCCACAACTTCGAATACCTTGTGCAGGTCGGAGGTATCAAGGCCGGGCCCGCCGGACCGCAGGGCTTTCGGGGGATCAATGTGCTGACGGCCTGGCCCGAAATTCTCGTAGCCGTGTTTTTGGTGGTGGGCGTCTTTGCCTGGATCCAGCGCTCGCGTCTCGGCCTGTCAGCCAACGCGGTGCGAGAAGATGAGACGGCCGCGCTATGCGCCGGCATCAATATCGTCGCGGTCAAGGTCGGCATGTTCTCGCTTGGCGCCGTGGTCGCGGGTGTGGGCGGCGGGCTGTACGCGACTTACGTGTCCTACATCAGTTCCGACAACTTCGGTTTCCACCTGGCGCTGATCTCGATCTTCTTCGTGGCCGTCGGCGGCACGGAGCGCTTCATCGGCCCCGTCGTCGGCGCGCTTCTGCTCACGGCGCTGCCGGAAGTGCTGCGTGTGGCGGGCGACTACCGCATGATCGTCTACGGCCTGATCGTGCTGGCAGTCATGGTGCTGTGCCCGCGCGGCTTGGCCGACGAGGTCCGCGCACGCATGGCCAAGGCTAGAGCAAGGCGTGGAGCGCCGGTGGCAATGGCTGTGGCACCCGCGGGCGAACCGAAGGAGGCTGCGCCATGAGCGCGCTGCTTGAAGCCGACGGACTCGGCAAGTCTTTCGGCGGGCTACAGGCGCTGGACGGGCTGTCATTCGCCGTGGGGGCCGGGCAGGTTTTTGGGTTGATCGGGCCCAACGGTTCGGGCAAAACCACCACCATCAACGTGCTCACCGGCATTTACAAGGCGACTGCGGGGTCGGTGAAGCTTAACGGGCGCGAACTCACGCAGGAACGGCCCAACGCCATCGCCCGCGCCGGCATCGCGCGCACCTTCCAGAATCTGCGCCTTTT
>JAYTHH010000121.1:0-1736 GCA_043732745.1 Rhodospirillales bacterium | reverse complement strand
CACCGTCGCGCGCCATCCGGCTATCGCCAGCACTGCTTTCGCCGCCTGTGCTGCGTGGCTTCGCCGATCCGACCGCAGCTCAGCTGTTGCCCGAAGACCCCACCGAGTTCGACCCGCCTGAGGGCGCCGGCGCCGCTTTGGCTCTCATAAAGCTCGGCCGTCTGTTGCCCGCCGCCGTGGCCGCCGTGGCCCGAGAGGGTGTGCAGCGCCGGGCCGCCGCGCTGGATGTGCTGTGCGTAACAGCCGAAGACGTGCTGGCCTATCCGATGATCACTGCATCAGGGTTGATGCGCGTGGCGGAGGCCACGGTGCCGTTGGAGGACGCCCCAAACGCCCGCGTGGTGGCGTTCCGCGCCCCGGACAGCGGCATCGAGCATCTCGCCATTCTGGTCGGCCACCCCGAGACATCGGCCGCCCCGCTGGTTCGCCTGCATTCGGAGTGCTTTACCGGCGATCTGCTGGGCAGCTTGCGCTGCGATTGCGGCCCCCAGTTGCGCGGCGCCATCCGCCGCATGGCCGACGAAGGTGCCGGGGTTCTGCTGTATCTGGCGCAGGAAGGTCGAGGCATCGGATTGGTCAACAAGTTGCGAGCCTATGCCCTGCAGGATCGCGGAATGGACACAATCGACGCCAACCGCGCCTTGGGCTGGGGTGCCGACGAACGCAACTTCCTGGTGGCCGCCACCATGCTGGAGCAGCTCGGCATCTCGCGGATACGGCTGCTCACCAACAACCCCGACAAGGTGTCGGCCTTGGTCGCCTGCGGTATGGAGGTGGTGTCCCGCGAGCGCCACGTGTTCGCGCCGAATGGCATCAACGACGTCTATCTCGCCACCAAGGCGGAACGCTTTGGACATCTGTTGTGACCGAGGCGATCGTCCACCCAGACGGCAGGCTTGAATTCGGCGACCTTCAATACCGGGCGGCCCTCGGCCGCGCCGGGGTGCGCGTGCACAAGCAGGAAGGTGACGAGGCCACGCCAGCAGGCCTGCTGACATTGCGCCGTGTGCTCTACCGCGCCGACCGCGTCCGCATGCCCCGCGCCACGGTGCCACGTGAGCCGCTCGCCGAAGATGACGGCTGGTGCGATGACACCTACGACAAGGCCTACAACACCATGGTGCGGTTGCCCTATCCCGGCCACCACGAACGGCTCTGGCGGGACGACGCGGTGTATGACATCGTGGGTGTGCTGGGCTGGAACGACGCCCCAGTCATCAGGGGCCACGGCTCAGCGATCTTCCTGCACGTGGCGCGCAAAGACATGGCACCGACGGACGGCTGCGTGGCGCTTGCGCAAAACGATCTGATGGCGCTTCTGGAATCCGGTCTCACCGCGCTACGCGTACTGTAAGTGCGACCCGCCCGACACATTCATGGGCTCGTGGTATCGGGCGGTCACCAACCTAGGGACCTCGCGACATCCGCTTCTCCGCAAGCGCCGCCTCATACGCCGCCCAACGCACCGCTTGCTCGCGACCAAGCTGGCGCAGGAATTCCCACGAGTAGATTCCGGTGTCGTGCAGGTCGTCGAACACCAGCCGAACGGCGTAATGCCCCACGGGCTCAACTGCCATGATGCTCACATGCCGACGCCCCGGCACTGTCTTGCGCTGACCGGGGCCGTGACCCTGCAGTTCGGCGCTGGGGCTTTCCACCCGCAGATATTCGGCCGGGAGCTCGAATCGCGCGCCGTCGTCGAACGTCACGTCCAGCCGCTTTTCGGCGCGGCGCAG
>JAYTHH010000120.1:0-6129 GCA_043732745.1 Rhodospirillales bacterium | reverse complement strand
AACCGGCTGGCTTGAACTGCGGCCGCTGCCCTGCGGCAGCTATCCGACCAAGGACGCCGTCGATATCGAGGTTGGCGTTGAAGTCGGCGTCCGTCACCAGCGGCAGCAGCAGCCTCGCCTGCGTGCCCAGCCCCGGCGTGCTTTCCAGCGTCAGCTGGCCTCCGGATTGCCGTGCGAATCCCATGGCGGCCGACAGCCCCAGGCCAAGATGTCGGCCACTTCGTCGGCCATCGGATTGGCTATCGGATTGGCCATCGGGTTGGCCATCGGGTTGGGCGGAAAATCCCGGCTCCATCGCATGCGCCAGGGTGAAGGCATCCATCCCCGGCCCTGCATCATCTACCACCAACGCCACCGCATCGCTGCCCGCAAGCTGGGTCCGTTCCAGTTCCAGCGTGATCTCGGCGTGCGGCTGCGTGACATCGGCGGCGTTGCGCAACAGCGCCATCAGGCAGGTTTCGAGCGCATCCGGGTCGACCCGCACTAACAGCCTGCGGCCAGGCATTGCCGGGACTTTGCCCAGCAGCGTTGGGCCCAGCAGCGTTGGGCCCAGCAGCGTTGGACCCAGCAGCGTCTGGCTCAACAGCTTTTGGCCGGGATCGAGCGCCGATCGCAACCGGTCGTGGCGCTGCACCAGTTCAACCTGCAGATCCACCACAATGGGCCGCAGAACCGCACGCTCGGCGTAAGACAGCAGACGCTGCGTCAACTGGGTACCCTGCGCGGTAGCACACAGCATGGACCGGCTCAGCACCTGCAGGCGTTCATCGCCCGGCGCCGAAGCACCCACCATCTCTGCGTCAAACGCCAGCACGGTCAGCACGTTGTTGACGGTATGGGCCACTCCCGCGGCCAGTCGGCGCGCCATCGCGTCACGATCCGATGATGCCATTGCGGCGTCGGAAACGGGCTTGTCTGCACCGGATTGGCCTTCCGTTGCGCCCTTGGCACGCCTGAGCAAGAACACCGCCAGGGCGCCCAGTGCCAGCGCCGCTATGCCGTGCGGCTCGATCAGCGGCCGCACCGTCCGCCCGGTATCGACCACCAACGTGGCGGGCCAGGGGTCGAGCTTGCGGTACAGAATTTCGTGCGGGCCATCCTCCATAACCAGCTGCAGCATGCCGGCGGCCGGTTCGGCCCGGCGCAGCGCCGTCCAATCCAACGCCGATGCCGCGTTGTCCGGATGTGTCAGCAGGCCCGGCTCGGCAATAACGGCATCGTCATGCCCGATCAGCCACATGCGGCCCTTCACCGAACGGGCGGAGGGCATGTCGGCCCCAAGGGTCAGCAAGGTCACGCGGCCTGGCGCGCGCCATCCCGGCATCTGAAAGCCAATCCCCACGCCGACCATAGCGGGGTGATTGGACGCCTCGCTGGTCCGGACAAGAACCGGGCCCTGTGTCTGGCCCTGGCCTTGACCCTGCCCCTGGGCACGCAACGGCGCGAACGATCCCACCACCTGCAACTCATCACCGGCCGGGCTAAGCGCGCTCGGCTCGGTGTGCCGGGTCTCCAGCAAGCTGTGCCCGGTGTCGTCGGAGACCACGATGGCGCGGAGATCCGGATGCAGTAGGACCATTTCGTTCAGGATGGCGGCGAACCTGTCGCCCAGTCCGGTAAGTGGGATGACGGCTCCCACGAAGTGGGCCAACGCGGCATGGGCCTCCAGCATCTCCACCGTGTCGACGGCCAGGCTTTCGCTCATCTGCTGCCACATGGAAAGGCGCAGTGCGTCAAGCCGGCGCTCGCCCGCCACCCACACGGCACCGGCGGCGAGCAGGCTGAGCACCGCGAGTGCGACATGCACGACGCGGCGGTCGAACCTGCCGATCATCGTATCAGGCTGCAGCCACAGGCAGAAATATAGGACGCGGTTGATGCATCCATATATGGCGCATTCTCTGGTGTCCGGTTGTCATGCGACGCCACCTGGCTTCGCCCACGAGAGAGCCGATATCAAAAGGTCTCAACGCCACGACAACGATTTCCTCGCATGAAGATGCCGGCATGAACAGGTCGAGGCGGCAACGACCCGGGTGGGACGCCTGCCGCCTGCAAAAACCGTTACCTCGGCGTCAGCACCATCACCATCTGACGGTTTTCCATCTTCGGCATCTGCTCGACCTTGGTGGCGAGATCCATGTCCGCCCGAATCCGCTCGAGCACCTTGATGCCGAGATCCTGGTGAGCCATTTCGCGGCCGCGGAAGCGTAAAGTGACCTTTACCTTGTCGCCCTCGTCGATGAAGGACTTCATGGCCCGCAGCTTCACCTGATAATCGTTCTCGTCAATGTTCGGGCGAACCTTGACTTCCTTGATTTCAATGACTTTCTGCTTCTTCTTGGCTTCGTTCTTCTTTTTCTGCTGTTCATATTTGAACTTGCCGAAATCGAGGATCTTCACCACCGGCGGCTCGGCGTTGGGGCTGATCTCAAGAAGATCGAGGCCCACGCCGTAGGCGCGCAACAGCGCATCGCGGGCGGTCATCACGCCCTGCATTTCGCCGTCTTCATCGATCAATCGAACCTGGGCGGCCCGAATTTCTTCGTTCACGCGGGGGCCGTCACGGTTGGGAGAGGCTGGCATCGGTGGTCTGGCTATGGTGGTCTCCTGTCAACGTGTCGAGGCAACAACGGGCGATCCGCGGCCGGATTGAGCCAATATCGGATCGCGCCCTGTTACCGCCAAGTATGTTGTGCCTGTCCGATCCTGGCGGATCAAGCAATGTCGCATATGAGCAATGCTGGGCTGCAAGGCGCGTCGCGGTTCGTTTCACACCCGCGATCCGCGTCTATCGCAGCCCAGGCATTGGCTTACGAGACGATAATCTCAAGCTCCTTGGCTGAGCGGTCCCGCGCGAGGTCGGGCGCCAAGGCCTCCTTCGCCAGCAGCGCCACCGCATCCTCCAGCGTCAGCGTCTCCTGCCTCTCAACCCCAAGCCGGCGCAGCACGACGGTGCGGGCCTCCGCCTCCTTGCGGCCGACGATGGCGATCACCGGCACGTGCTGCAGGCTGTGGTCGCGGATCTTGGCGTTTATCTTGGAATTGGCCGTGTCCGTCACAATCGCGAGCCCCGCCGCCTTCAACGCCGCGGCCACTTCGAAGGCATATCCGTCGGCATCGGACACCACAGTGGCGATCGCCACCTGCACCGGCGCCAGCCACAGCGGGAAGCGACCGGCGTATTGCTCGATGAGGATGCCGAGGAAGCGCTCGAAACTCCCGAGAATGGCGCGATGGAGCATCACCGGCCGATGCCGTGCGCCGTCCTCACCGACATAGTCAGCGTCGAGCCGCTCGGGCAGCACGAAATCCACCTGCAACGTGCCGCACTGCCAATCGCGGCCGATGGCGTCGCGCAGCACGAATTCCAACTTGGGGCCATAGAAAGCCCCCTCCCCCGGATTGAGTTCGTATTCGACGCCGGCGATCGCGCAGGCCTCCTTTAGCGCGCCCTCGGCCCGATCCCAGGTCTCGTCACTGCCGGCGCGTTTTTCGGGGCGGTCAGAAAACTTCACGCGGAATTCGGGGAAACCGAAATCGCGGTAAACCGAGGACAGCAGTTCCACGAACCGCACCGTCTCAGGCGCGATCTGCGCCTCGGTGCAGAAGATATGTGCGTCGTCTTGCGTGAACGCCCGCACGCGCATAATGCCGTGCAGCGCACCCGACGGCTCGTAGCGATGACACGCGCCGAATTCGGCCATGCGCAGAGGCAGTTCACGATACGAGCGCAGGCCCTGGCGGAAGATCAGCACATGGCACGGGCAGTTCATCGGCTTCAGGGCAAGGGTCTTGTCCTCGTCATGTACCTGCGCCTGGAACATGTGTTCCCGGTATTTTTCCCAGTGCCCGGAGGCCTCCCACAGTGCGCGATCGACAAGCTGGGGAGTTTTCACCTCGTCATAACCGCCAGCTTCGAGGCGACGACGCATGTAGGACTCGGCGGTGCGATAAAGCTTCCAGCCCTTGGGGTGCCAGAACACGCTGCCGGTGGCCTCTTCCTGCATATGGAAAAGGTTCATGTCTTTGCCAATGCGCCGATGGTCGCGCTTTTCGGCTTCCTCCAGCATGTGCAGATACGCGTCCAGCTCCTTCTGGTCGCGCCACGCGGTGCCGTAAATTCGGGAAAGCATCGCGTTGCGGTGATCGCCACGCCAATAGGCGCCGGCCACCTTCATCAGCTTGAACGCGGTGCCGACATCGGAGGTCGTGCGCATATGCGGGCCGCGGCAGAGGTCGATCCAGTCGCCCTGGCTGTAGAAGGTGATGGTCTGGTCGGCCCGCCCCTCTTTGCTGGTCAAATCGCGGATCAGCTCGGCCTTGTAGGTCTCGCCCTTCGCCTCGAAGAAGGCGATCGCCATGTCGCGGTCCTGCACGCTGCGCACGAACGGAGAATTCCGCGCCACGATCTCGCGCATCTTCGCCTCGATCGCCGGGAAATCGGCCATGGTGAATGGCTCATTGCGGGCGAAGTCGTAATAAAAGCCGTTCTCGATGGATGGGCCGATGGTCACCTGGGTGCCAGGGAACAGATCTTGCACCGCTTCGGCCAGCACATGGGCGGTGTCATGGCGGATCAGTTCCAGCGCGTCGGCATCACGGCGGGTGATGAAGACCACGCGGGCGTCATCGGCGATTTCGGTGGACAGATCGACCATCCTGCCGTCGACCTTCATAGCGAGCGCCGCCTTGGCAAGGCCCGGCCCGATGGACGCGGCCACCGTCGTGCCCGTCACCGGTCCGTCGAAGCGGCGCTCGGATCCGTCGGGCAAGGTGATGGCGGGCATTGCGCATCCTCGTAAAATTCCAGCAATTTCCTATGCCGCTATGGCAAGGCTTCCACAACCCATGCGACCGCAAGGTCTGCCAACACGTCAGCGCGCAGAACGACGGGCCATTCGCCCAAGGGGCCACGCGGCGCAGTCATGCTGGGCTCGCTGTCGGCCGAGAACAGCACGATGCTGGGGCAGCCGACGCTGGCGGCGATGTGCATCGGGCCGGTATCGTTGCCGATCGCCAGTTCGGCGCGAGCTGCCACCGCAAAGAGCTGCGCCAAGTCAGTGTGGCCGGTGAGATCAACAGCTTGCGGGCACGATGCCTTGATCACCCTCGCCAGATCCGCTTCTGATTTCGCGCCGATTACCACCGGGATCAGGCCGCGTGCCACTAGATGCGTGGCGAGTTCGGCGAAATGCTGCACCGGCCAGCGCTTCGCCGGGCGCGACGGCGCGGCCCCCGGCACGAGTAAGGAAAACCGCGCCGGCAGATCCGGCGCGGGCGCATCGGTCAGCCAGCTCAGCGCCGGACGCGGAAAGGAAGTAATCCCCGCAAGACGAAGCTGGTCGCGCTGACGCTCGATCGTGTGCATCGTCTCGCGCGCCGGATCGCTCTGGGGAAAAGAGCATCCCGGCGCGATGCCGGACCAGTTGGGCTGCCCCGCAAGTCCGAAATAGTGGGCCGAGCGCCCAGAGGTTTGCAGGTCATAGACCATGTCGAAGCCGCGAAGCTGCCGTGCCAAGCGCAGCAGAGAAGGCAGGTTCCACCAAGCAGGCCGCGTGTCGGTCTCCACCCGGTCGAACCACGGCGCGCCCACGGCCAATGCCGCAAAAGGCTTTGTGGTCAGCAGCGTGATCTCGGCATCCGGATGGTGCGCGCGCATAGCCGCGAACGGGCCGAACGAGAGCACGAAATCGCCGAGGGCAGACAGCCGGATGACCAGCACCCGCCGCACCGGCTTCACCCGAGCAGCTCGTGATAGACGTCCAATGTCGCAGCCTGCATCCGCGCCACGGTATAGTTGGCAACCACCGAGGCGCGTGCCACCTGCCCGATCTCAGCCCGAGCCGCGTCGGACAGGCCGAGCACATAATCGAGCCCCGCCGCCAGTTCGCCGACATCACCCGGCGTCACCCGCCAGCCGGTCACGTCGTGTTCGATGGTCTCGACCGCGCCGCCATGGTCGGTGGCGATCACCGGGGCAGCCATCGACTGCGCCTCGATCACCACGCGGCCGAAGGCTTCTGGGTCGGTGGAGCAGTTCACCACCACATCGGCCAGTCGAAGTGCTGCGGGCATGTCGTCGCAGTGGCCCACGATGCGCACGCGGCTGGCCACGCCGAGCGCCTC
>JAYTHH010000119.1:0-1761 GCA_043732745.1 Rhodospirillales bacterium | reverse complement strand
AGATCGGCGGCCATCGCGGCCATCAGACGCTGGCCGTGGCCACGTCGCTGCGCCTCGCTCAGCAGATAGATCGTGTAGATTTCACCCAGTTGCAGCAGCGCCTCGTTTCGGTTCGGACCGGCGGCGGCAAATCCCACCACACGCTTTCCGTCGCGCAGCACGAACACGCCGCCCTCGGTTGAAATAACCCGATGCCAGCGCTCCGCCCGCGCCGCCGGATCAAGCCCGGCCAGCACCTCGTCCGGCACGATGCCGCGATAGGTCTCGTGCCAAGCCAGCACATGCACGATGCCGATCGCCCGCGCATCCGCCTCCGTTGCCGCCTGGATTATCACCCGCCGCGCGCAGCGCGAATGAAGGCGCGGATGCGATCGGGGTCCTTCACACCGGGCGAGGATTCAACGCCAGACGAAACATCCACGGCAGGCGCCCCGGTGATGCGGATGGCGGCGGCCACGTTCTCGGGCGTAAGACCGCCCGCCAACATCCAATCGAAGTCCGGCTTCCAACCCCGCAGCACGCCCCAGTCGAAGGCGGTGGCGTTCCCGCCAGGGCACGTGGCGTCCTTTGGTGGTTTCGCCTCGATCAGCAACGCGGCGGCTCCATCGGTCGAGACCGGCAGATCGGCGGCGGTGGAAACGCCCACGGCACGCCAGACGGGAATCCCGGTTCGCGCCTGGATTTCGGCCACACGCTCGGGGTTGTCGTAGAGTTGCAGGATATCCGGGCCAAGCCCGGACACCACGTCCCAAAGCAGCGCATCGTCCGGCTGCACCAGCAACGCCACGCGCAACGGCCCCCCGGCATGGCGCGCAGAGATTTTCGCCGCCTGATCGGGCGAGACGAAACGCGGGGATTTCGCGAAGAAGTTGAACGCCACGTAATCCGCACCGGCGTCCACGGCGGCGGCGAAGCCCTCGTGGTCGTTGAGCCCGCAGATCTTGACCCGCGTCATGAGGCCAGCTCCGCGGCAATGGCGGCGGCAGCCGTGCCCGGATTTTGCGACGTTGTGATGGGGCGGCCGACCACCAGCCAGTCGGCCCCGGCCTGCGCCGCGTCCGAAGGCGTCATGGCACGGGCCTGGTCGCCGTGATCGCTGCCGGCGGGGCGGATACCGGGCACCACCAGAACCGGAGCGGGGCCGAGAGCGGTCCGCAGCATCGCAACCTCATGGGCGCTGCAAACAAGCCCGTCGGCGCCCGCATCCAGCGCCAGGCGCGCCAGCCGCATCACCTGCTGGCGCGGCCCGCCGGCCACGCCGGTGGCATGCAGCGCCTCGGCATCCAGGCTGGTCAGCACCGTCACGGCAAGCAGCACCGGCCTCGCCTCACCGGCCTGCTCGGCGGCAGCACGCGCGGCGGCGATCATCGCCCCGCCACCAGCGGCGTGCAGCGTCAGCATCGCCGGGCGCAGCGGCAGCACCGCCTTCACGGCGCCAGCCACGGTGTTGGGGATATCGTGCAGTTTCAGATCCAGGAACACCGGCAGATGGTCGATCAGCCGCGCCCCGTCGGAGCCGTTGGCCAGAAAGAACTCCAGCCCGAGTTTGATCATGCCGCAATGCGGCGACACCATCCGGGCCCAGGCAAGCGCCTGCTGCGGATCGGTCGTATCAAGCGCCGCGATAAGGCCGGTCATCTCCCTGCCGTTACGATGGTGGCGGCAGCGCCGTCACCACAGCGGTGTTCATCGGAGCCGCAGTCATCGAGCTGACGCGCGCCTTCAGCTCGGCAACCTGCGCCTCCAGCATCTTCACACTAT
>JAYTHH010000118.1:0-6144 GCA_043732745.1 Rhodospirillales bacterium | reverse complement strand
AAAGATGCTCGGTAAAACACAGATCTAGAGATTTTCTCCGATCCCTATCGATCGGGAAAAGCGCTAGCCAGCCGCGCCTACGCGCCCATCGCCCGGCGCATGAACATCCGCTTCAAACGTGGCATCCGTTGCACGCCGGCGATTCCGAGGTCCCGTGCCACGCGGATCAAAGGATTGTTCGTGCTGAACAGCCGGTCCAGGGCGTCGGTGGCAGCCAGCATCAGCAGCACGTCCGGCCGGCGCCGCGACTGATACCGGCGCAAAAGGGCGGGATCGCCGAGGTCGCCGCCCGCCGCATGGGCTTCGAGCAGCAGGTCTCCGAGCACGCCCACATCCTGAAAGCCGAGATTGAGGCCCTGGCCGGCGATGGGGTGCACGCCGTGGGCGGCATCGCCCGCCAGTGCCATGCGCGTGTCGATGTAGCGCTCGGCATGCAGTGCGCCGAGCGGATAGCTCCAGCGGCGGCCGAGGATGCGGATCTCTCCCAGATGCGGGCCCAGGCGGCGGGCCACCTCGCGACAGAATGCGACGTCGTCCATCGCGAGAAGCGTTTTGGCCACAGCGTCGCGCTCGGTCCAGACAATGGCGGACAGGTTGGGCGCGCCCTCGGTCCCGGCCATCGGAAGCTGGGCGAAGGGCCCGCCTGGCAGGAAATGCTCCAGCGCGGTGCCGTTATGCGGCAAGGCGTGAGCGACGGCGAAGACCATGCCGGTCTGGCCGTAAGGCAGGCGTGTGACGCGAATGCCAGCCTCGTCTCGGATTTTCGACGTCCTCCCCTCGGCCGCGATCACCAACGCCGCTGCAATCTCTGGACCGTCTCCGATCCGGATTTGGGCGCTTGCCGCAGTGCGGGTGACATGGGCGGTGGCGGGGGCGAACACCGCGAGCTTCTCAAGCTCTGCCATACGGGTATTGATCGCCATGCGCAGGCTGCGAGCCTCGACCATCCAGCCAAAGGCCGGCTCGGCGGGGTCAAGCTCAGCTTCGCGCGAGTCGAAATGCAGGAACAGGCGGGAGGCGGGGCGGCCTACTTTGCCGTCCGACACACGAATGTCGCGGATCGGGCCGGGCGGGAAGGGCAGGCGGTCCCACAGCCCGGCGCGTTCCAGCACTCTGCGGGACCCGGCGGCGATGGCGTAGGCGCGGCCGTCAAAGTCCGGATGTTCCATCGGCGGCAGCGGCGCGCGATCGATCACCGCGACGCGAATGTCGGCTGTGGCCAGAACGCAGGCCATCGTGCCGCCCACGGGGCCGGCCCCCACCACGCAAACATCAAACTGCTGCGGTTCGGTCATTTCGTTCCCCCTGGAACTGCCGCTTTGTTATGCAATGCTGCGCATGACAATTGCGTAAGCTTCCCAATATGACTGCTCAGAAACGAGGCAGTGGCGTTATGGCTCCTGGTCCCGCCGAGATCGAGCGCACGGCACGGTTCTTGATAGGCTCCGGGTGGGAGCCTTGGCTACGAGCATTCAACTGGATGGCGCGGCGAGGCTTGCAAGAGCCAGAACGGGAACAGGGCGACATGAAACTCATCATGGCCATCATCAAACCCTTCAAGCTCGACGATGTGCGTGAGGCGCTCACCCCCTTGGGTGTGCAGGGTCTCACCGTCTCCGAGGTGAAGGGTTTCGGCCGCCAAAAAGGACAGACCGAAATCTATCGTGGTGCGGAGTACCACGTGAACTTCCTGCCGAAGGTGAAGATTGAGCTCGCGGTGGCGACCGACCTCGCCGATCAGGTGGTCGAAGCGATCACCAAGGCCGCGCATACCGGCAAGATCGGCGACGGAAAGATTTTCGTCCTGGATCTCGAGCGCGCTGTGCGCATCCGCACCGGCGAGACCGACACCGAAGCGCTCTGAGCCGGGTGGTTGACGCCTTGCCAACCTTGGCGATGCCCACCTTGCGATGCCCACCTTGCGATGCACGACAAAGGAATCTGCTTGATGAAAACCCTGATGAAGCGCGCGAGTCTCGCCGCCGGATCGGCTCTGCTGCCGCTGCTGGCAGCCATGCCCGCCTGGGCGCAGGACGCCCCCGCCGCCGCCGCCAAGCTCGACAGCGGCGACACTGCCTGGATGCTGACCAGCACCGCACTGGTGCTGATGATGACCATCCCTGGCCTGGCGCTGTTCTATGCCGGCATGGTCCGCAAGAAGAACGTGCTCGGCACGATGATGCAGTCGTTCTTCATCTGCTGCCTGATCACGATCGTGTGGATGATTGCCGGCTACTCGCTCGCCTTCAGCAACGGCTCGGCCTATATCGGTGACCTCAGCCGGTTCTTCCTCGCCGGCATCGCTGACAAATACGACCAGCCCTTTACCTTGGGGCTGGGCACCGACGGCGCGTCTGCCAAGACGATCCCCGAGAGCCTGTTCATGATGTATCAGATGACCTTCGCGATCATCACGCCGGCGCTGATCGCCGGCGCGTTCGCCGATCGCATGAAGTTCTCGGCCATGTGCATCTTCATGGTGCTGTGGTCGCTGCTGGTCTATTCACCGATTGCCCATTGGGTATGGGCGCCAACCGGCTGGCTGGCGCTGGGCGCGTTCGGCCTTCCGTCCGCCGCGGATTATGCCGGTGGCACCGTGGTGCATATCAACGCCGGTGTCGCGGGCCTCGTCTGCGCTCTCGTGCTGGGCAAGCGGGTCGGTTACGGCACCGAGAACATGTCGCCGTTCAATCTGTCGCTCTCTGTGATCGGTGCATCACTGCTGTGGGTGGGCTGGTTCGGCTTCAACGCCGGCTCGGCCGTGGCCGCTGACGGCCATGCCGCGATGGCCATGACGGTGACGCAAATCGCCACCGCCGCCGCCGCGATCGCCTGGACATTCGCCGAATGGGTCGCCAAGGGGAAACCCTCGGTGCTGGGTGCGATCTCCGGCGCCGTGGCCGGCCTGGTCGCCATCACGCCCGCCTCCGGCTTTGTGACACCGGGGCCAGCGCTGATCATCGGCATCGCCGCCGGCGTGATCTGCTACTGGGCGGCCACTGGCCTGAAGCACATGCTCGGCTATGACGACAGCCTGGACGCCTTTGGCGTGCACGGCGTGGGCGGCATCGTCGGTGCGCTGCTGACCGGCGTGTTCGCCTATGGCCCGTTCACCGCGACCAAGGATGCCCCGCTCGGTGTCAACATCGGCGGTATCGCGCAGTTCGAAGCCCAGGTCGTGGCGGTGCTGGTCACGGTGATCTGGTCGGGCTTCATCACCTTGATCATCCTCAAGATCGTGGACGTGGCCGTCGGCCTGCGCATCACGGCCGAACAGGAACGTGAGGGCATGGACGTGGTCTTGCACGGCGAGCGCCTCGGCTAACAGCGCGCCGGACACTTCGAAAGGGCGCCCAGCAATGGGCGCCCTTTTTTGTTGCCCGATTTTTGACTGAGCAGACTCATATGGTTGTGGCATAACCCTCAGCGATTGCACGAAGTGGCGTGCATCCTTGCCACCTGGAGCCTGCGATGCCGCCAGCGATCACCGAGCCGCGCGCCCACGCCATGGGCCGGACCGCGCGTGAGCCCTCGGCGGCCCTGCACGGCGCACAGCCCCAGGCGCTGCAACCGCTTCCGGCGATGCTGCGCTCCACGTTGCAGAGACGGATTGCCGAGATCGGCGCGCTTCTGCTGGCTTTCGCGGCACTGGCCCTGCTGGCTGCCCTGGTCAGCTACAACGCTCATGATCCGTCGCTGAACACCGCCACATCTGCGCGGCCCACCAATCTGGCCGGCCCGCCCGGTGCCGCGGTGGCCGATCTGTTGATGCAGGGATTCGGGCTTGCCGGCGCGTTGCCGGGCTTAGCGCTGCTGTGCTGGGCCTGGCGCATGGGTTCGCATCGAGGCCTTTCCGCCATCCTGCTGCGTGTGGTGGCGCTGCTGCTGGCGATGCCAGTGCTGGCCGGCGTGCTGGCGGCGGGCGCCGGTCATTTGGGTTTGGCACAAAGCTGGCCGGCCTCGCCCGGGCTGGGCGGTGCCGTGGGCCTCATGATGGCCGAAGGCGCGCTGGAAGCCGGCACCGAATTCCTGGGCTCGATGGGGGCCGCTCTGGTCTGGGCGCTCGGCCTGTCGCTGGCGGGGCTTCTCGTTGTGTTGGCGCTGGGGCTGACGGCGCGGGAATGGTGCGCCGCCGGGCGGGCCGCGCGCGGATCGGCGCTGCATGCCAAGGCCGCATCCGGCATTGCCGCGCGGGCTGGCGGCGTGGCCATGGGAGCGGGCGGCTGGCTGCTGCGCACCGTCAACGGCACGCGCGTGACCGAAGCGCCACGCGTGGTCGGGCAGGACCCGTCGCCGCCACGCAAGCCCGGCGAGCAGACTCCGGTGATCCAGTCTCCCTCCATGCGCGCAGCGCCCCCGCCGCCGCCGGCCGCGCGCGCGGTCTCGAAGATTTTGGCGCCGATGGCCAAGATCGCCGCCAGGCCTGAACCGGTAAAGGCCTCTGAAAGCGTCTGGAAACTGCCGCCGCTCGATTTGCTGACGCCGGCGCCGCCACGCAGCACAGTTGGCAGCCTCACGCCCGAGCAGATGCAGGCCAATGCAAGGCTGCTGGAAACCGTGCTGGCCGATTATGGCGTACAGGGCCAGATCATCGCCATTCGCCCCGGCCCGGTTGTCACGCTCTACGAACTCGAACCCGCGCCCGGCACCCGCGCCGCCCGCGTCATCGGCCTGGCCGACGACGTCGCCCGCAGCCTTTCTGTCCTTGCGGTCCGCGTGGCCGTGGTCCCCGGCCGCTCGGTGCTCGGCATCGAGGTGCCGAACGCCAAGCGCGAGACGGTGTATCTGTCCGAGCTGATCGCGTCCGAGACGTGGGACAAACAGAACGCCCGGCTCGGCATCGCATTGGGAAAAGATATCTCGGGGGCGCCGGTCCTCGCCGACCTCGCCCGCATGCCGCATCTGCTGGTAGCCGGCACCACCGGTTCGGGCAAGTCGGTCGGCATCAACGCGATGATCCTGTCGCTGCTCTACAAGCTGTCGCCGGCCGAGTGCCGGTTGATCATGATCGACCCGAAGATGCTGGAATTATCGGTCTATGGCGGTATTCCCCATCTGATGGCCCCCGTGGTGACCGAGCCCGCCAAGGCGGTGTCCGCACTGAAATGGACCGTGCGGGAGATGGAGCGCCGTTACCGCGCCATGAGCCAGCTCAGCGTGCGCAATCTCGCCGGCTACAACGAGCGCGTGGCGGAGGCAAAGGCGCGCGGCGAGGTCGTGACGCGCCGGGTGCAAACCGGCTTCGACAGCGAGACCAACAAGCCGATCTTCGAGGAACAGCCGCTGGCGCTCGAAACCCTGCCGCTGATCGTGGTGGTCATCGACGAGATGGCCGACCTGATGATGGTCGCTGGCAAGGACATCGAAACGACGGTCATGCGCCTCGCCCAGATGGCCCGCGCCGCCGGCATCCACGTGATCATGGCGACGCAACGCCCGTCGGTGGACGTCATCACCGGCACCATCAAGGCCAACTTCCCAACGCGCATCAGTTTTCGCGTTGTTTCCAAGTTCGACAGTCGCACTATCCTCCAGGAGCAGGGCGCCGAGCAGCTTCTTGGCCAGGGCGACATGCTGTTCCAGCAGGACAGCCGCACCACCCGCGTGCATGGCCCGTTCGTGACCGACAAGGAAGTGGAGGATGTTGTGGCGTTCCTGCGCGAGCAGGGCGAGCCGGATTATCTGGAGGAAATCACCGAGCAGCAAGATGACAGCGAGCAATCCGTGCTGTCGGGTATTGCCGGCGCCAGCGAAGGCGAAAAGAACCTGTTCGACCAGGCGGTTGATATCGTCACCCGCGAAGGCAAGGCCTCGACCTCGTTCATCCAGCGCCATCTGCAGATCGGCTACAACCGCGCCGCCAAATTGATCGAGCAGATGGAGAAGGAGGGCATCGTCAGCCCGGCCAACCATGTCGGCAAGCGCGAAATCCTCACCCGCCGCCCCTCACGCGACGAGGAATGACGCGGCACACCGAGTAACAAATTCGTCCAGAATATATACCTTAAATAGACAGAAGATATCTAAAGGCGCAATTATACTTTCCTGTGGATAAGTGGGTCGGCGATGAGGTTGAAGGGCATAAATCCCGGCCTCCTGACCGCCCTGGACCAACCGAGATAGTCGGGTAGGTACTTCGTCGAG
>JAYTHH010000117.1:0-6149 GCA_043732745.1 Rhodospirillales bacterium | reverse complement strand
GAACGATATCGAACCAGCCGGACAGCGTCTTCTGCACAGCCTCCAACCCATCGACGGCGACATCGACGTAAAAACCTTGGCTTTCGAGGACACGACGCGCCAGGTCTGACTGCAAGGCATCATCTTCGACAATCAGGATGCGGGCTGGCACGGGTGACTCCTTTCTTGCGGCGGTCAAAAATTCCGCACTTCGTCTTGAGTAAACGGAAAACATTTAGGGAAGGTTAACGGCTCAGGGTTTTCCGACGCCGAACTGATTTCGTGCCGAAACTCACAAGCGATCGCCCGCCTTCATTTTTTATTAACCTTTTGATGCGCATGCTGGTTGGAACAGTCCGATCTTGCTGGGGAGCCAATGCCGGTTTGCAGTGTCATAGATCTAGAATCGCGGTGGCGTCGTGTTGATCTGAGTGTGCCATGACGGATACGCGGCTGCTCGCCTGCGATCTGGCAGAGCAGCACGACCTGCTGCGGGTCACGCTGCAATCAATCGGTGATGGCGTGATCACGACCGATGCTGCCGGTAATGTCCGATGGCTGAATGCGGCAGCCGAGCGCATGACAGGATGGAGCACTGCGGACGCCTATGGCTGCCGAAGCACCGACGTCTTCCGTATTGTCCACGACCCCGAGAATGCTTGCGTTGCCGAGGGGTCTGAGGCGGCGGCGCCCCTGTTGATCGCGCTCGATGGAACCCGGCGCGCCATCGAGGAGATGGTTGTTCCGATCTGCGGCGGGGACCGGCGCTTTGCCGGGTCCGTCCTGGTTTTCCGCGACGTGACCGCGCAGCGCCGGCAGGAGGCCGCACGCGCGGAGCGCGAGAGAGAGCAGCTAACGATCAACCGGGAGCTCGAACGCCTGGCGCGTCATTTGGCAAGGGCAAGAGACGAGGCGGAGCGGGCAAACAAGGCAAAGTCACATTTTTTGGCCGGAATGAGCCATGAATTGCGGACTCCCTTGAACGGAATTCTGGGCTATGCGCAGCTTTTGCAGATGGAGGGGGGTCTCAGCGACAAGCAACAGGCCCGTGTGGACGCGATGCTCGGGGCCGGCGCGCACCTGCTGGAAATGATCACCTCGGTGCTCGACCTGTCGGAGATCGAGGCCGGGCACGTGGCAGTCCGGGCGGTCGAGATCGACCTCCATGAGATCGTGGCAGCTTGCGTAGACCAGGTGCGCCCTGCGGCCGCGGCCAAGCACCTGGCATTGAGCATTTCGGTCGCCCCCAGCGCGCCCCAGGCGATCGTGGCGGACCCGGTTCGGTTGCGGCAGATTTTGTTGAACCTGCTTGGCAATGCTGTGAAATTCACGCCTGCCGGGTGGATCGAACTGCGATTGCGGTCGGTTCTCGATTACTCCGCCATCAGGCTCGAAGTTGTCGATACCGGCCCGGGGATAGGGCTGGAGGCGCGGGAGCGGCTGTTTGTGGAGTTCGAACGCCTGGGCTCCGACACATCCCATCTTGTCGAGGGCGCCGGGCTTGGATTGGCGCTTTCGGCCCGATTGGCCGCGATCATGAATGGTCGGCTTGGATACGAGGAGAATGTCGGGGGTGGGAGCGTATTCTGGGTGGAGCTACCGTCCAGCCCGCTTGATCCGGGGACGATCGACATCATGCCATCGTTGGATCATGCGACGGATTGTCGTGGAATGGACGAAATCTGGCAGAAGCTTCCCGAACTGCCCCCGCTTCGCGTCCTGGTGGTGGACGACATGCCCATGAACCGCGATATCGCAGAGTCCTTTCTCTGTCGTGCCGGGCACGTCGCGGTGTGCGTCGAAAATGGTTCTGAGGCTGTCGCGGCCGTTGCGGCGGGTGGGTTCGATGTCGTGCTCATGGACGTGCGGATGCCTGGTATGGACGGGTTGGAGGCAACCCGGCTGATCCGGGGATTGCCGGGCCCGAGCGGTCAGGTGCCGATCGTCGGTCTGACGGCGCAGGCTTTTGCCGAGCAGGTCGATGAGTGCCGGCTGGCGGGGATGGATGGGCACGTGGCGAAGCCATACGGCCCGGCAGCCCTGCTGGCAGCGGTCGCGCGCGCGGTCGAGCAGGGTCATGCGCCGGCGCTGGGCGGCGTTCCGCCAAAACGGCCCGGCCGAGACACGAGGGCAGATCCGGTCGTAACGATCGAGGGCGAGGTGATCGGGGACGGACTTCCGATCCTCGATCTCGAGGCGATCGACAGGCTTAAAGGGTTTTTGTCCACGGAAGCGATCATGTCGTACCTGCAAACGATCGTGGCGCGTGGTGACAGTGTTTTGGATATGCTGGGGCGTCTGACGCCGTTCATGGTCGATCCGGTGCTTGCCGATGCGGTGCATGCCCTGGTCGGGAGCGCGGGTATGTTCGGGTTTCTTCGACTTGCATCGGTCGGGCAGCGTTTTGAACAGTCCGTGCGATCGGGGTCGGCGGATGGGCCAGCCCTCGCCCATGCGCTGCGAATGGCCATCGAGGCTTCCCACGGGGAGATCGACCGCTTCGATACAACGTCTGCGCGCGCATGTCTGTCTTTGCGATGACATTTGGATTGGCGCAGATCGGTTCGGCCGTTTCTCCATGGTGCTTGGTTAGGCCGAGATGTGAGCCTTGCCAGCGTGCCGTCCTTCCCAGCCCGCGGAATGGCATCGCGACCCGTGGGCAAAAGCAGGCGGCTTGCAACCGACGCGTCGGCTACAGAGTGCACCGCGCGCTCATTGGCGTCTGGGGTGGGATGAAGGGTTTCCAGCGCAGGGCGGGGTTCGTCCTGGTCCATGCCGAAGTGCAACGCGTCGCGGAGCACGCGGCCGGGCTGGCTGATACCGAGCGCCATGGCGTGGGCTATGGTGCTGCGGCTATCGCGTGCGGTGTCGCTGAACAGATAGAGTGTGGAGGCAGGGGCGTCGGGGGGCGGGGTGATCGTGACGGTCGAGGGGTCTTCGAAACGATAAACAAGGCCCTTTGGGCTGGCACGCGTGGCGTCCGTGGAGGTGCGCATGGTGAAGGTGGCGGCGGCCGGGTCTGGGTCGGGGTCGCTGAGTTTGATGCGCTGCGGGCCGGGTTTGTCGCAGCTGAGTTCCCCCCGGGATCGGCCATAGATGGCGGTGGCCACAGGCACATCGATGCGGAGATGGGCCGGCGCGCCTATATCGGCTCCCAGCGCGAAACTCTGCGCCACCCGGCCCGGGCCAGACGCTGCTCGCAATTTTGCGCCGGTCCCGGTAAGGAGAGCGCGTTCGCACCCGCAGCAATCTCGGAAAATCATGCTTCAGATCGATGGCCTCGTGTTCAACGCCTGGGGGCGGCGCTTCTTCGACAACGCGACCGTCACGCTGCCCGTCAGCACGAAGGTGGGTTTGGTCGGGCGAAACGGCGTGGGGAAGTCCACGTTGTTCAAGCTCATCCTGGGCGAGTTGCAGCCGGATGGCGGCGAGATCGCACTGCCGCGGGCAGCGCGGGTGACGGCGGTCGCGCAGGAACATCCGGCGACGCCGGTGACGCTTCTGGATACGATCCTGGAGGCGGACGAGGTGCGGCACGGGCTGCTGGCAGAACTGGAGACGGCCGAGCCGGAGCGCATCGCAGACATTTATCAGCGGCTGGAGGAGATCGACGCGGACCGCGCCCCGGCGCGTGCAGGGGAGATCCTGGCAGGCCTCGGCTTCTCGACGGCCGATCTCGGTCGCGCAATGAGCGAGTTCTCGGGCGGCTGGCGGATGCGGGTGGCGCTGGCGGCAGCCTTGTTCGCGGAGCCAGACATGTTGTTGCTGGACGAGCCGACCAACTATCTCGACCTTGAAGGGGCGATGTGGCTAGAGGCACGGCTGAAGAAGTATCCGAATTCCGCGATGATCATCAGTCATGACCGTGAACTGCTGAACAACTCGGTCGACGCGATCCTGCATCTGCAGGGTGGAAAACTGGAACTGTATACGGGCGGTTACGACGATTTCGAGAAGCGGCGTGCGGAGAAGGCTCGACTGCTGTCGGCGTCGCGCGTGAAGCAGGAGGCGGAGCGGGCGCACCTGCAAAGTTTCGTCGACCGCTTCAAGGCGAAGGCCAGCAAGGCTGCGCAGGCGCAGTCGCGCATGAAGCGGCTGGCCAAGCTCGAGCCGATCGAGGCGACGATCGAGGAGCGGGTTTCACCCTTCCTGCTGCCGTCCCCGGCGCGGCCGCTGGCGCCGCCACTGATGCGGCTCGAGGCGGCCGATGTGGGCTATGCCGATGGGGAACCGGTGCTGAGGGGCATGGATCTTCGGCTAGACATCGATGATCGCATCGGGCTGCTGGGTGTGAACGGCGCGGGCAAGAGCACGTTCGCAAAACTGGCCGCGGGGGCTTTGCAGCTGTCGTCGGGCAAGTTCCAACGGGAACGGCGGATTCAGGTCGGCTGGTTCCATCAGCATCAGATCGAGGCGATGGACCCGAACGACACTCCGCTGGACATCATGCGCCGCGCGCGGCCCGAAGACAGCGAGACGTCGTATCGCTCGCGGCTGGCATCGTTCGGGATCGGGTTCGACAAGCAGTCCACGACCGTGGAAAACCTGTCGGGCGGGGAGCGGGCGCGGCTGTTGCTGAACATGGTGGCGATGGCGGCGCCGCATCTGTTGATCCTTGACGAGCCGACGAACCATTTGGATATCGACAGCCGCCGGGCGTTGCTGGATGCGCTGAACGACTACGAGGGTGCAGTCATCCTGATCACGCATGACCGGTCCCTGATGGAACTGGTGGCGGATCGCCTGTGGCTGGCAGCGGACGGGACGGTTGCGCCTTTCGAGGGTGATATGGACGACTATCAGCGGTTTGTTCTGGAGCGTTCGAAGTTGGGCGCGGCGCCTGGTCAGGACCGGAACGTCCAGGTTCGATCCAAGCCGGACCGGAAAGCCAAGCATGAACCGAGGTCCAAGAAAGGCAAGAAGGCAGCCTAGTGGATAGTATCTGGCGGAAAGAGCTGTCAGATTCTATCCACCCCACCTGATTGGTCGGGGACCACGTGTCAGGTGCGGACCACTGGCATGCCGCTGAAAGACTGGACGGGTCGGCGCTGGGGTGCGTTTCCGCGCAGCGTTCGTCGATGGCTTGCCGCGATGCCCGAACATCATGGCAGCGCCTTGTTTTTCCGCGCACAAAAATCCCTCGGTGGTCCCCGACCGCCCGTTTTCAGCAACCCGCAACCGCTTCGAAGCTGATACATGGCCCCCGACCCGCCGGGTGATCAGGCGCGCCACATCTGGCCCCTGGAGCGGATCTGGCGTTTCGCGAGGCTCACGATGACGCACTCGATGCTTGGATGCCGGCGCAAGTTGCGCGCGCGCATCGTTAAAGTGTGGTGGCAATCAGTAATTATATGTTATTTCGCATGAGAGCGAGAATGGTTGGGTTGGTCGACCGCCCTCAGGAGCGGTTCGGCCGGTAACAGTGGAACGGGTGTGCACGCGATGATTTCAAGAACGTTCGGTATCTTCAGCCTTGCGCTGGCGGGCGCATTGCTTGCTTCGCAGGCGAATGCCCAGACGAACCTGATCACGAATGGCGGCTTTGAGTCGACCAGCCTGACCTCGTCGGGTGAAGTTGGCGGCCCGACCGCGCGCGGGCCGTTTGCCAGCACGCCCAACGTCACGGGTTGGAGCGGCGGCGGTCTCTCGTTTCTGTATTTCCCGAATGCCGGGTCCGTTTCGGGCACATCTGCTGACACGACCGGCGCTTTTTACTACAACGACAAGGGCTATCAGGAATATCTGTGGGGGCCAGGCAATGGCGCGACCTCCGCTGGGACCGCTGGTTCGAATGCAGCGTCCAATGGGACCGAAGGGTATAACGCTGCTGCCAACGGCAACCCCGGCACCCCGGCTGTCACAGGCGTAGCGAACGGACTGACGAACAGCCCTGATGGCGGCAACTTCATCGCGATGGACGGTGACCAGGCCATCAACTCGACGCTGTCCCAGACCGTGAGCGGTCTTTCCGTGGGCGGGAACTATAAGCTGACCTTCTACTGGGGCGCAGCCGAGCAGGAGGTTCAGAGCGTCACGCCTGTGGCAACCACAGAGCAGTTCAGCGTGTCGTTTGGCAACGCCACAGCGAAAACGGCCGTTATCAATAACGTTGCGAGGGGCTTCTCGGGCTGGAACACGGCGACGATGTTGTTCAGCGCGACCTCTGCATC
>JAYTHH010000116.1:0-1765 GCA_043732745.1 Rhodospirillales bacterium | reverse complement strand
GGCCTATCGGCACCACTCGCTGCTCACCGATGCCACCGGCCGGCGACTCGCCAAGCGCGATGGCGCCGTGGGCATCCGCATCTTGCGCCAGGGGGGCGCCACCGCCGCACAGGTCAGAGCAATGGCCGGTTTTCCCCTGTAACCTCAAGCGGACCGAGCAGAGACGCATCGTTGTTGCGGACATTCCCAACCCGCGGCCCGACCTTCCAGACCCGGAACGCAGCGTCCGATGACCGCATCAGCGCTCCAACACCGCCCTTCGTCTCGCCCAGCCATAGCGGCCAATCCCTGGGCTCCAACACCACCGCCATACGCTTGCGCAGATGGGCCAAGGTCGGGCAGGCCGTTGTTGTCAGAATGGCGAAGCTGCGCATCAGCGTGCCATCGGCGTCACGCCAGCCTTCCCAGATTCCGACCAGGGCCATCGGCTGGCCATCCGCCCGGGCGACGGCGTGGGCCTGCTTCGCCTTGCCCTCGGTTGTCCATTCATAAAATGCATCGGCCGGAACGAGGCCGCGCCGATGTTCCAGCGCGCCCTTGAACATCGGCAATGTGGCGGCGGTTTCGCTGCGTGCATTGATAGGCTGGCGGGAGGCGGCTGCGTCTCTCACGCAATGCGGGACCATGCCCCAGCGCAGCAGATCGATACGCCGCTCGCCGCTTTCGGGATGCCGTCGCACCACCGGCGTCTGTTGCGTGGGGGCCACGTTTCAGCTCGGCTCAAAATTGGGCATCTCGCCCGCCGCCGCAAAGATGGCCCGGATCTCGTCGATGGGGCGCTGAAAGACATAACGGCCGCACATTGCAGCAGCATCGGGGCGCAGTTGCGTCCGCGCAAGGTTGCCCGCGCAGCATGACGGTTCTACGCTGCTGCAGCCTTTTGAAACGCTGTTTTCCCCCCATCGCCGAATCGAGAGTCTCATGCATCTCACCGCCGAGCGCCTTGACCGTGTCAGCTCCAGCCTGACCATCGCCATTTCGACCAAGGCGCGCGCGCTGAAGGCCCAGGGCCGCGATATCATCTCGCTCGCCGCCGGTGAGCCCGATTTCGACACGCCCCAGTTCGTGAAGGACGCGGCCATCGCCGCCATCCAGAACGGCGAGACCAAATACACCGACGTGTCCGGCACCTCGGCCCTCCGTCGCGCGGTCGCCGAGAAATTCCGCCGCGACTCTGGGCTCGACTATAAGCCGGAAGAGATCATCGTCTCCACCGGCGGCAAGCAGGTGATCTACAACGCCATGGTCGCCACCATGAACGCCGGCGACGAGGCGATCATCCCGTCGCCCTGCTGGGTCAGCTACCCCGACATCGTCTCGCTCGCCGACGGCACGCCGGTCATCGTCCCCTGCGGCCAGAACAACGGCTTCAAGCTGCGCGCCGAGGACCTGGAAGCCGCGATCACGCCCAAGACCAAGTGGTTCATCCTCAACAACCCCTGCAACCCCACGGGGGCCGCCTACTCCGCCGAGGAGCTGCGCCCGATCTGCGACGTGCTGCTGCGCCATCCCGATGTCTGGGTGTTCACCGACGACATCTACGAAAAGCTCGCCTATGACGGCTTCAAGCCGGCCACTGTCGTGGAGGTGGAACCACGCCTGCGCGACCGCACTGTGACGATGAGCGGGTGCAGCAAGGCTTACGCCATGACCGGCTGGCGCATCGGCTTCGCCGGGGCCCCCGTGGCGCTCATCAAGGCGATGGACAAGCTGCAAAGCCAGTCCACCAGCAACACCAGCAGCGTAAGCCAGGCCGCCGCCGTCG
>JAYTHH010000115.1:0-6152 GCA_043732745.1 Rhodospirillales bacterium | reverse complement strand
CGGATGGACCCGGCCGACATCGCCGACGTCACCGGATCGACCTATACTTTCACAATCAACGGCCATGGCCCGTTCGACAACTGGACAGGATTGTTCACGCCGGGCGAGCGCGTTCGGCTGCGGATCATCAACGCCGCCTCGCAGACCAATTTCAACGTCCGCATCCCCAATCTGCCGATGACGGTGGTTGCGGCCGACGGGCAGAATGTCCGGCCGGTCAGGGTCGACGAGTTCCAGATCGGCGTGGCCGAGACGTTCGACGTGATCGTCACGCCGGGCGACCGCGCGTACAGCTTTGTCAGCGAATCGATCGATCGCTCGGGCCTCGGCAGAGCGACGCTGGCGCCGCGTACGGGAATGAGCGCACCGGTGCCGCCGATCCGCCCGCGTCCGCTGACGACGATGATGGACATGGGCATGGGCGACATGAGCGGCATGGCGGGAATGGACATGACAAATCCGGCGATTAAGCGCGGGATCGATCCATCGGCTGAACAGAATTCCTCGCGGTTGCTGGCCAAGCTCACCGGCTGGCGCGAGCCGACCGATCATGGCTCAATGGCCGCCAGCGCCTCCGCGTCCATGGCGGGGATGGGCGGAATGCCAGCCGCCACCAACGGTTCGATGGCGGGGATGCCGGGGATGTCCGGCGGCTCGATGGCGGGAATGAACGGGATGGATCATTCAGCGGGCGCCGCCACAGGCTCGGGCCAGTCGATAAGCATGAACATGCGTGACGGGAAAAATGCGCCGGGCGTGAAGATGGGCCCCGGCGTCCAGACGATCTCGCCGATGCCGACCGATCGCAGCGGGGAGGCGCCGCAGGGTCTCGACGGGCTCGACCACCGCGTGCTGGTCTATCGTGACCTCGTCGCGCTCGAGCGCAATCCCGATGTCCGCGCGCCTAGCCGTGAGCTCGACATCCACCTCACCGGCAATATGGAGCGCTACATGTGGTCATTCGACGGGGTGAAGCTGAGCGACCCCGCCGAGCCGATCCCGTTCCGGCTCGGCGAGCGGGTGCGGGTGACGCTGATCAACGACACGATGATGCCGCACCCGATCCATATCCACGGCCATTTCTTCGAGCTGGTCACGGGTCATGGCGCAACGGCGCCACGCAAGCATACGGTCAATGTACCGCCCGGTGGCAAGGTCAGCTTCGATCTTACCGCAGATGCGCCCGGCGACTGGGCATTCCATTGCCACAATCTGTATCACATGGCGGCGGGGATGATGCGTGTGGTGACGATCCGCCATGCGACGGGAGCGGCGGCATGAGGCGGCTGCAAATGAGCCTGGTGGCTGCTGTCGCCGGGATAGGTTTCGCTGGTCCGGCGAGCGCCCAAATGAACATGAGCATGCCTGGGATGAGCATGCCGGGAATGAAGATGCCTGCCGCGAGGAAGCCGCTGGCAAAGAAACCGGCTGCGAAAAAAGTCGTTGTGAAGCGCGCTTCGGCAAAAACCACCAAGTCCGGCGCCAAGTCCTCGTTGCTCCACAGCAGGCCCGCTACCAAGTCGAAGTCATCGAACGCTGGTCACGACATTTCGGCCGCGCCCGGCATGGCGATGCCCGCCGTGCAGGACATGAAGGACATGCCGGGGATGGCGATGCCCGCCTCGTCCGGGGTCATGGCCAGCGATAATGATCTTCCCGCCGGCAATGCACCGCCGCCTCCGGTGCCGACCGACCATGCCGCCGACAAGACCTACGGCGCGGCGGCAATGGTGATGGGTCGCCAACACCTCCAGGAGTTTCACGGCGGACAGAAGATGTCGCAACTCCTCGTCAGCATCGCGGAGTACCACTTTAATCGTGGACGTGACGGCTATCAGTGGGTCGGCCAGGGTTGGTATGGCGGCGACATCGACCGGCTGTGGGTTAAGAGCCAGGGCGACGGCGAAGTTCGCGGCGGAGTGGGCCGAGCCGAGGTCCAGGGCCTCTTCAGTCACGCGATTGGACCCTATTTCAACGTCCAGGGCGGGGTTCGCCACGATTTCAAGCCCAACCCTTCGCGCACCTATGCCACCGTCGGAATCGAGGGCCTTGCGCCCAGTTTCTTCGACTTCGAAGCAGCCTTGTTCCTATCAGACAAGGGCGAGCTTATGGGGCGTGTCGAGGGAACCTACGATCAGCGTATTACCCAGAAATTGATCCTGCAGCCCCGCGTCGAAATCAACGCGGCCGCGCAGAACAGCAGGGCGATCGGGATCGGGTCTGGCCTGTCCGACGTCGAGGCTGGCGTGCGCCTGCGCTACGACCTCCGTCGTGAGTTCGCGCCCTATGTCGGCGTCCAGTACAAGCGGGCGTTCGCAACGACCGGACGTTATTTGCGCGATGCCGGCGAGCGCCGTGGCGGCTGGAACGCGTTGACCGGCATCAGGACCTGGTTCTGAGTGCCGGACCATGGGGTAATGATTGAAAGGCGAAACACGAACAGGTTTCCAGGCTGTTGGGACTAATCGCGCTGGCGTCCACCGGCGCCAGGGCGGCATCCGCTGTAACCTCAGAAAGGGACGCAGCGGCGGTACGTTTGGTTCTAGTGCGCTCAAGAAGGTCGGAAACCGGTGGCAGATCATTGTCATTCACAGCTCGGCTCGCAGGCCGAGCACACCCTGACGCTCTCATCAGCCATTTAGATTGATTGGGCTAACACTTCGCGAATTAAAAGGAGCTAGTGGCAAAAGTCACACGCTTGGTACCTAATTGCGGGCGTCCGCAAACGATCGACATTGGGTGGGAAGCTGCCGTTAGGCGGGACGCAGTTTGATTGCCAATGTAATCAGCAGCAAAGATGCACCTAAAAGCACGCCGACGACGCCTCCTCTCACGACATCGGACACTGCGGCGGTTTGCAGGGCCGGAAGCGCGATCGGCACCATTGCTGCCAGAAAGATCGCTGCGATCGCAAGCCCCGGCCCCGTTGCCTTCTTCATAAAACGACTCCTTCGACGCGACAACAGCATGCGCCCAAAGAGGAGTTGAAGTCTAGGCCAAGCTTATGACGGCTTATGGGGCGCAAGCTGCCATTGTACCCATGGATACCAAGTGTCTCGGGCGTGAGCGGCGAAGAGTTCGCGCGCCAGCGCCGGAACGGTCTCATCAGTTGCGATGCGATCGAGGAGCGGTTCGATTTTGCACATGCCCCTGGCTGCAGTCAGGCCGAACTCGGCGGCATAGCCGCGGATTGCATTAGCGAGTTGTGTCCTGTTGCGGACCAGCCTGGCACGCATTCCGACCAGCATGAGTGAAGCCTGCTGGTCTGCAGTCTTGACCGGTACAAAGCGCATCATCGGGCGGCTCATCGCCTCGCACAGCGCTTCTGCGTCGGCGGCATCATTCTTGCCGCGCTTCACATACGGCTTCGCCAGTTGCGGCGCGATCAGCTTCACCTCATGTCCGAACGCGCCCAGCAACCGGGCCCAGTGGTGCGAGCCGCCGCATGCCTCGATGGCAATCACCGTCGGCGGCAGCTTTTTGAAAAACTCAATCATCTCGATGCGTCGCATCTTCCTGCGCAGCACCGGCTGCTCGGCCGCATTCACGCCATGCAGCTGGAAAAGATGCTTTGACGTGTCGACACCAATGCGAATAATCTGGCCCACGGACGGTCTCCTTCGTTTGAGGTCTATCGACTCACTCTGGCACTCTTTGATGCCGTTGGGAGGCCGTCCACCCCAACAGATTTTGACCACTAGCAAGTGGAGAAGGGGAAATTCCTGGATTTTCATCGGCACTTGCCGAGCGCGGCGTTCGTGGGCCTTGCCGCATTGGTGATTGCGGCCTTCGCGGGTGCGTTCATTTTTGCCGGCGTCTACAATATCGGCGCCGAAGCACTGTATCACAGGCCGATTTACATGGCGCTCGAGCAGCTTCGCGATCGCGCCATCACGCACCACGCGCGCAACAAGAGATCGATCAAGTGAAGCAACTGCTGAGGCGGCATTAAATCCGAAAACTCGACCAATCCCCACAATTTTACTAAAGACAGAGGTAACCATCTCGGCAAAAAGTTTCACTGCCCCAATAGCGAACTCGATTGATCTGCCCAAATCCAATCGATTGGGAATCTATCATACAATAGATGCGAACTGCAGATAGTAAGCCAAAGTCAAATTATAGATCCGATTTAGATCGTAACAAAGGTGATAACTGGAGACAAACGTCAGAAAAATGTATTTGCGGCCTGATATGATCTCGAAATCATTGTATGCATTTTCGAACTATAGTATGGCACTTTCAAGATTTATGGACTATTTTGACAATTAAAAATTCCGGCGACAGGTCATGTATGGCGGCTTCGCAAACGCATTCGTGAATTCATAAATATCAAAAATTAGATATTTTCGGGCAAGTCGGTAATGACTCAAGACGTCCGAGAAGTTTTTACTCGCATCGAAATATGTCTTTACGGAACGTCCTTCTTCCACCTTTCGGCTGAAAATGATCCGAACTGGTTGCGAGCATCGAAAATCCTGGGCCGTTTCCTCAACAACTTGCTTGGCCACACGCGTTAAAGCAGGAGTGTGGCCGTGGTCTCGCGCTGCTGCCCCCAAAATCCAGAAGCCATATTGGCGGCTCGGATAAGGAGCGTCGCGATAAAGCGAAAGCGGCCACGAAAATATGGCCTCATAATTGATGAAGGCCACGCTTTCATGAGGTCTGACGCCTGCAATCATAGCTTGAGAATAGGACGCAAAACCGTTTTCATTGGGTCCGTACCAAGCCGTAAATCCGAGTGGAAGCAGTAGAATTGTTGGCGCGGTAACGAGCGTAGCACCCCTCATGCTTCGGCGATTCTCGACAACGAAACAGGCAAGCGTCATCATCAGGCAGCCCGAGGCCGGAATCGAATGATAAGGGAAACCTCTGAACTGAATGAACCACGCCAGCCAAAAGCCGAGTGCCGAAACAGCCATGGCGGAAGCAAGTGGCGAGCGTTTTAATGTGCCAAACTCTAGGGCGATCGGTGCAAGCGCGATCAGCCAGTATGCCTGGATTGGGCGAAACATGTCGGACCAGGTTGTTGAAGCCCTTGAAGCATAAGCTAACTGGTTTATTTCCAGCATGTGAGTGAGGTAGCTTGGAGTGATTGTAACAACTAAGACGGCGTAGACAGCCGCCAGAATTAGAAGTGTGACCGTTTCCGGCCGGAATGCCCGGTAGGCGCGCCGTTGTCCGGCTAATAGCCAGATTTCGATAAACAGCGGCACCCCGAGAAAATAATGTTTGAGCGCCAGGCCGAGCGCCGCTCCGATGGCAACCATGACGGCGCTCAAAGGGCGGACCGAACGCCCTCCGCGACGGGACGCCGCGAGCGCTGCATACGGGAGCATACCGATGAGCATGAACTGCTCACGTTGACCAGTGTCGACCAGAGGCATCAGCAGAAGCGTCAGTGCCGCGTAAACGAGTAAGATTGCGCGCCAATTCGCTGGAATGTAACGGATTAGCCTACCTGTGCCGAAGACACTTATCGCCGCAGCACAGCCAGTCGTGACAACCAAAAGAACGTGTGACGGAACGCCACTAACGGCGCTGGCCCAGTCGAATGGCACGGCTTGCCAAAACCATAACGGCGGGTTTGTTTCGATAATGTCTACGTAAAGACGTGCACCCATCCGAATTTGATGCGCTATCCACAGCTGCCAAGCTACATCCGGTCCGGGGACAACGTTTAGAAAGGAGAACGCAAATACGAGCGCAACGGCAACGCCAAGCAGCTCGGGCCATACACGTTTCCAGCGCCCTTTGAGAACTTGCAATGGCAGCGCGCTATCTTCTAGAAAAATCGAGGTATGTAACATAAATCTGTCCAATCGCCAATGATGAACTAGGCGAAGTTTGGTAAACACACTGTTAAGCTAATCCGGAGCCTCAGCCTTATGCTTCCTCGGTTCGGAACTAAGGATCCGTTGAAAAATTACCGCGTCGATTTTGGTTTAAGTTTTATGGTGTAATTGCATTCGCCATGGAATTCATGCCTGTGTAGATTGATGGCGTTCATTTCGGCGTTGGCGACCTTGATGCCTTTTAGGTGTAAGTTGGTGTCGAGTTCGCTTTTGACGGTGTGAGCTGCTGCCGGTTTTGTGGACACCGAGATAAGGTGTTTTTGGAATCGGAGGGTGTAAATGCAACGACGGAAGTTC
>JAYTHH010000114.1:0-1768 GCA_043732745.1 Rhodospirillales bacterium | reverse complement strand
GGCGGTGTCGGTGCTGGTTATCGTAGGATTGTTGATGGCCCGCGCATTCGGCTGGCTCTGGATGGATCCGCTGGCGGGTATCATCGGCGCGGTCGTTATCGCTTCTTGGGCCTTCGGCCTCGTCAAGGACACTGGCTTCATTCTCCTCGACATGAATCCGGATCAGCGTTTGACCGCCAGTGTCCGGAAAGTTGTCGAAGAGGAAGGGGACACCCTAACCGACATCCACTTGTGGCGGCTCGGACCTGGTCATCTTGGGGCGATCGTCTCTATCGAAACCGCAAGCGATCGTGAGGCGCACCACTACCGCGCCCGGTTTGCCCGCTTTCGCACGCTGTCTCACCTCACGATCGAGGTCTCTTCTACCGTGCGACGTAGCGGCGATCCTGCGACAAACCCGGCGTTGTTGGATGGGTAGTTTCCTATACTCCTGCGCCGACCGTTTCCGCCGACGATGGAGGTGAACAGTTCGGAGGGCGATCGATGCCGATGCACGGTGCCGCGTTGCTTGACCGGACCACGCTAACCCATCTGCACCACGCAACGGCTGATGGATCACCAGGTTTCTGCGCGGTTAAGTCGGCCTCGACATTGTCGCGGCGCTATCCATGGCCAGGGCGCCGGTATTCAACGATTACCTGACGGCGACCGTCGTGACGCTGATGTATGCGGAAGGGCAATACCTCGAAATTTATACCAAACAGCGTGCCCGGCGGAAGCGGCTGGCAGCAGGCTCGGAAATACTCACCAGAACGACGATGCGACTGGGCATGACAAGCTCGAGGGGGGGTGCAGGGGCAAGACGCTGACATCGGACTGCGTTTTCTTAGGCGGGCCGTCCATGTTCATCATGGAACGGAAGCCCCGGTTCAGCAAAGCATCCTTGCGCCCTGGGAGTGAGTAGTTTCCGAGCCTGCCGCCCCTGCACCATTCCGGGCATCGGTGTCCCATGGCTGATCCGATAGGACACGTCCCCGCGCCCGATCTCTCCGGCCCTGTGCTGCACACGCCAGGTTCACGAGACAGGACCATGATCCCATGAACACCGTACGTCGCGCACTACCTGTGCACGATCTAATTGAGGCAGACCTCACCCGGGCCGACGACCGTGTGCTGCTGAACCATTGGCTATCGCCCCAGGCGGGCATCGTGCCGCGCATCCGCTTCGGAGCGCGCTGGGTTAACGTGCTGTGGGCGCTGCCGATCGTCTTCGTGCTGCTCGTTACCAGCGTGGCCGTGGCTCAGGGGTTGCGGACGCTGCCCAGCGTGCAGGCGTTCCTGGCGAACTACCCCGGCGTGCCAGCCTCCGCCTATGCCGTCACCCCGGGCTTTCCGGCATGGCTGCGGGTCAGCCATTTCCTCAACTTGCTCTTCATGACGTTCATCATCCGTGCCGGCATCCAGATCCTCGCCGACCATCCGCGGCTATACTGGCATCGCGACTGCACGCCGGGGACCGATTGGTTCCGCTTTCAAAAGCCGGTGCCGGCCGGCCGGGTCTGGACCGCGAAAGATGACTCCGTGACCATCCCAGGGTGGCTGGGCATCCCCGGCATCCGCCACTCTATTGGCCTGGCCCGGTGGTGGCACTTCTCGGTCAACATGCTCTGGCTGCTCAACGGCGTCGCCATCTACGTCCTACTATTCTCAACCGATCAGTGGCATCGGCTGGTGCCTACGACATGGGAGGTGCTCCCGAACGCGGCCTCGACTGCGCTGCAATATCTGTCGCTGACGTTCCCCGAAGACCATAGCTGGACGCGCTACA
>JAYTHH010000113.1:0-6167 GCA_043732745.1 Rhodospirillales bacterium | reverse complement strand
CCAGCAGCTTATCGCGCCGTTCGGCGATGTAGGCCGGGTCGGGCATCATAATCTCGACCTCGGGGTTCTCGTTGCCCCCGAAGCCGATGCCACAGTCGATTGCCAGGTATTTGCCGCCGCAGCGGTACAGGTTGAGGTTCATGCCGATCTCACCGGTCCCGCCCAGGGGCAGGAAGGCTAGACCGTCGTTCGGGGGTTCCATCTAATCGCCTTCGGTGATGCGCGTTCTGTCGCGGTTGTATGTGGGTATGGGGTTGCGCTCCGCCAACAAGCGGAGACCGTCGAGTGTAAGGTCCAGGTTGATGATGCCGATGACGGTTGTGCCCTCGGCGAGAAGGGGGGCAAGGCCGCCGGTGGCGACGACCTTCAGGGGGGCCTCGTATTCGGCCTGAATTCGATGAACCAGGCCCTCAATGAGGCCGACATAGCCCCAGTAGATGCCCGACTGCATGGCCGGCACGGTCGATCGCCCGATCACCGCCTGCGGCCGGCCGATGCCGATGCGTGGCAGCCGGGCGGCGGCCTTGTGCAGCGCCTCGATGGACAGGTTGATCCCCGGCGCGATCACGCCGCCCAGGTATGCACCATCAATGTCTATCACGTCGAAAGTGGTCGCGGTGCCGAAATCCACGACCACAAGGGGGCCTTTGTAGTAATGGTGCGCAGCCAACGAGTTCAGCAGGCGGTCGGCGCCGACCTCTGCCGGGTTGTCGACCTTGATGGCGAAGCCCCATTCGAGGCTGGAGCGAGCGATCAACGGCTCGGAGGTAAACCAGTCCCGGCATAGGCGGCGCAGGTGGTACAGCGCCGCGGGGACCACCGTGCCGATGACGCTCTGCTGAATGTCGTCGCGCGACAGGCCGCTATGGCCCAGCAGGGTCAGCAGCCAGACGGCATACTCGTCCGACGTGCGCTGCGGTTCCGTCGCGATGCGCCAGATGCCGCGCCACCCCGCGCCATCGTGCACGGCGAAGACGACGTTGGTATTACCGGCGTCGACGACGAGCAGCACCGGAATCTAGCCGAACAGGACGCGCGCAGCTGATTGGGCAGCGGCCACGACCGGGGCGGGGAAGATGAAAAACAGCGTGGTCACCACGGCACCGACGCCGGCTACGAAGCTGACGGAGGATGACCGCACGTCGTACGCCGCCACCGAGGCGTCGAAATACATGACCTTGATCACGCGGAGATAGTAATAGGCGCCGACCACGGAAGTCACTACGCCGATCACCGACAGCGTCCAGAACCCTGCCTGCACCGCCGGGAGGAACACGTACAGCTTGCCGAAGAAGCCGGAGAATGGCGGTATGCCGGCCATGCTGAACATGAACACCGCCATCGCCAGCGCCAGGCCGGGGTCCGTTTTGCCCAGGCCCGACAGGTCCGAGATCAGTTCCAGCGAGCGGCCATTGCGCCGCATGGCGATGATGCAGGCGAACACCCCGGCGCTCATGAACACGTAGGTGACCATATAGACCATTACGCCGCGGATGCCCTCTGGCGTGCCGACGGCGAGGCCGACGAGCGCATAGCCAATATGGCCGATGCTGGAATAGGCCATCAGCCGCTTGATTCTGGTTTGACCGATCGCCGCGAGGGAGCCCAACAGCATCGATGCGATCGAGATCAGCACGATCAACCCGGACCATTGATGCACGATCTGCCCGAACGGCTGCTCCAGCGCGCGCAGCATCAGCGCCACGGCAGCGACCTTTGGTGCCGTGCTCATGAAGGCCGTCACCGGCGTGGGTGCGCCTTCATATACGTCGGGCGTCCACATGTGGAACGGCACTGCCGAGAGCTTGAACGCCAGACCCGCGATGATGAACACGACGCCCACGACGAGTCCGGGCGATGCGGCCTCTGGCGTGGACAGCACCCGCGCCAGTTCGGAGAACTGCATCGTCCCCGCAAACCCGTAGGTCAGCGAGATGCCGTAGAGTAGCAACCCGGACGCCAAGGCGCCAAGGATGAAGTATTTAAGCCCGGCTTCGGAGGATCTCAGCTCGTCGCGAGCGAAGGCGCACATGATGTAGAGCGCCAACGACTGCAGCTCGAGACCGAGATACAAGGTCATCAGGTTCGACGCACTGCACATGATCATCATGCCGACCGTGCACAGCAGGATCAGTACAGCGAATTCAAATCGGGCGATGCCCTGCTTCACGTTGTAGTCCAGCGCCAGCACCGCGCTCATTGCGGCACCTGCCAGGATCAGCAGCTTCATGAAGCGGGCGAATCCGTCGACGATGAACAGGTTGCGGTAACCGACGCCATCGGGAGTGGACAGGATCAACGCTGCCGTCAGCACGAGGGCGCCGAGGCCCAGCATGGTGCACATCAGATTGCTGTCGTGCTTTCGCAGCACGCCCAGGATCAAGATCGCCATGGCGCACAGCGCCAGCACGATCTCGGGCATGGCAAGGCCCCAGTTGAACACGCCGGGCATCATTTGGTCACCACTGTCAGGTTGCCGACGAGGTCGGCGGCCGCCAATTTAGAGGCCGAGAGGGCCGCCGTGTGCTGTTCGACCATCGCGTGCACGCTGGCGTCGAAGAATTGGGTGAAGCTGCTGGGATAGATGCCCATCCACAAGGTGAGCAGAACGAGCGGCGCGAAGATCGCGACCTCTCGCGGGCTGAGGTCCAGGATGGATTTCAGATCATCCCTGGTAAGTGCACCGAACACGACCCGGCGATAGAGGTAGAGCATGTAGACGGCCCCCAGGATCATGCCCATGCTGCCGAGGATCGCGACCCAGAAGCTGATCTTGAAGGCGCCGACCAGCACCAGGAACTCGCCGACGAACCCAGCCGTGCCCGGCAGGCCGACGCTGGCCATGGTGAACACCATGAAGACGACGGCATAGGCCGGCATGCGGGCGGCGAGGCCGCCATAGCGCGCGATCTCACGCGTGTGCATGCGGTCATAGATGACGCCGACGCACAGGAACAACGCCGCCGAGACGATGCCGTGCGACAACATCTGGAAGAGCGCGCCCTGGATGCCCTGCGCGTTGAAGGTGAAGATGCCGATGACCACCACGCCCATGTGGGCGACCGACGAATAGGCGATCAGCTTCTTCATGTCCGTCTGCGCCAGTGCGACCAGGGACGTGTAGATGACGGCCACAACGCCGAGCGTGAACATCATCGGCGCGAAGCTGGCCGAGGCCTCCGGTAGCATCGGCAGGCTGAACCGCAGGAACCCGTAGGCCCCCATTTTCAGGAGCACGCCGGCGAGGATGACGGAACCTGCGGTCGGCGCCTCCACATGCGCATCCGGCAACCAGGTGTGCACCGGCCACATCGGCACCTTCACCGCGAACGAGGCAAGGAAGGCGAGGAACAGCCAGAACTGCATCCTCGCCGGGAAGTGCGCCGTCATCAGCACAGCAAGGTCGGTGGTGCCCGTGCTGTACCAGATGGCCAGCAGCGCCAGCAGCATCAGGATCGACCCGGCCAAGGTGAAGAGGAAAAACTTGATGCTGGCATAGACCCGGCGCGCGCCGCCCCAGATCCCGATGATCAGGAACATCGGGATCAGCACGCCCTCGAAGAACATGTAGAAGATGATGAAGTCCTGGGCGGAGAACATCCCGACCATCATCGTCTCCAGCACCAGGAACGCGATCATGTATTCGCGCACCCGGCTGGTGATCGACTCCCAGCTGGCCAGGATGCAGATGGGCGTGAGCGCCGTCGCCAGTAGGACGAACAACACCGAGATGCCGTCAACGCCCATGCGGTAGGCGACGCCGAACTCCGGCAACCAGGTGAGGCTCTCCTGGAACTGGAACCCGGCCTCCGTCACGTCGAAGCGTGCCCACAGCACCAGCGAGACCATGAACACGACCAGGCTGGTCCACAGCGCCGTCCAGCGCGAGTTACTGGCGACGACATCCTCGTCGCCGCGGACGGTCATGATGAAGGCGGCACCCAGCAGGGGCAACCATGTGACGAGGCTGAGGATGGGAAAGCCTGCCACGTTGACTGGGGCGTTCATCAGGGTCACCGGAATATCAGGAAGACGCTGACGAGCAGCACAAGGCCGATCAGCATGGTAAAGGCGTAGGTCGCGATCGAGCCGGTCTGCAGCCGAACGGCCTGGCGGCTGCCGTCGACGGTCAGCGCGGCGATGCCATTCGGGATGCCGTCGATCAGCCTGGTGTCGCCCTGTTGCCACAGGGTTCGCGCAAGCCACACCACGGGGCCCACGATGATGCGGTCATACAACTCGTCGAAATACCACTTGTTCAGCACGAACCGGTAGACACCCGGCACCGCGTTCGCCAGCTGCTCCGGGATGCCGGGCGCCAGCACGTACATGACGTAAGCCAGGCCGATCCCCAGCACCCCCATGATCGTCGGCAGCAGGCTCACGATGGTGGGGATTTGGTGCATCGCCTCCAGCACGTGGTTCTCTGGCCGGTTGACGATCGCCTCGCCCCAGAACTCATGCCAGGCATGGCCGATGAAGTCGGCCTCGAAGACGAAGCCGGTCAGGACGGCGCCGCATGCCAGCAGGATCAGGGGAACCAGCATGACGGCTGGGCTTTCGTGCACGTGGTCCATGGTGTGCTGGTCGGCCCGCGGCTTGCCGTGGAACGTCAGGATGATAAGGCGCCAGGAATAGAACGCCGTCAGGAAGGCCGCGATGGTGCCACACCAGAAGCCGTATTGCCCCAGCCCGGAATGCCGCGCCCAGGCGGCTTCGAGGATGGCGTCCTTCGAGTAGTAGCCGGCGAAGATGGGGATGCCGGCAAGCGCCAGGCTGCCGATCCACATCACCACATAGGTGACGGGAATCTTGCGCCAGATACCGCCCATGCGGCGGATGTCCTGCTCGTCGGACATCGCATGGATCACCGACCCGGCGCCCAGGAACAGCAGCGCCTTGAAGAAGGCATGGGTGAACAGATGGAACACCGAGGCCTGGTAGGCGCCCACCCCGGCGGCGACGAACATGTAACCCAACTGCGAGCAGGTGGAATACGCGATGATCCGCTTGATGTCGGTCTGGACGCAGCCGATCGTGGCGGCGAACAGGCATGTGGTGGCGCCGATGAAGGTTACGAAGCCGAGCGCGTAGGGCGCGTATTCCATGATCGGCGACATCCGCGCCATCAGGAACACGCCAGCCGTGACCATCGTCGCGGCATGGATCAGCGCCGAGACGGGGGTCGGCCCTTCCATTGCGTCCGGCAACCATGTGTGCAGCCCGATCTGCGCGGACTTGCCCATGGCACCCAGGAACAGGAGCACGCCGATGACTTCGTAGGCCCGGAAGTCATGGCCGAACAGATGATAAAGGTCGTTCTGATGCTGGGGGACATTCGCGAAGATGTCCTGGAAATTGACGCTGCCGAAGAGGAAGAACACGCAGGCGATGCCGGTGGCGAAGAACAGGTCGCCGACGCGGTTGACCACGAAGGCCTTTATCGCGGCCCTGCAGGCGCTGGGCTTTTCATACCAGTAGCCGATGAGCAAGTAGCTCGCGAGGCCCACACCCTCCCAGCCGAAGAAGAGCTGCACCAGGCTGTCGGCTGTCACCAGCATGAGCATCGCGAAGGTAAACAGGCTGAGATAGCTGAAGAAGCGCGGGATGGTCTTGTCGTGGCTCATGTAGCCGACGCTGTAGATATGGATCAGCGTCGCGATGAACGTGACCATCGCCACCATCATGGCACTCAGCGTGTCGTAGCGGAGCGACCAGTCGACGTCGAAGCCCTCGACCGAGATCCAGGTGCCGAGCGAGAGTACGCCGGGTTCGGCCTCGCCCTGGGTGAAGGGGATGAAGCTGGCGATGCCGCAGCAGGCGGCGACGACCATGCACAGGACGGTGACGGCCTGACTGGCGCGGTCGCCGATCTGGCGGCCGAGCAGGCCTGCGATCAACGAGCCCAGAAGCGGGGCGAAAACGGCGACGGCGTAAAGCATGCCGGGTCAGCCCTTCATCAGATTCACGTCCTCGACCTCAATCGAGCCACGGTTTCGGAAGTAGACGACCACGATGGCCAGCCCGATCGCGGCCTCGGCGGCAGCCACGGTCAGCACGAATAGGGCGAACACCTGGCCCGCCAGATCACCGAGTGCGGCGCTGAAGCCGACGAGATTGAGGTTCACCGCCAGCAGGATCAGCTCGATCGACATCATGATAATGAT
>JAYTHH010000112.1:0-6169 GCA_043732745.1 Rhodospirillales bacterium | reverse complement strand
GATCTGTGAGCGCGAGGCGGAGATCGAGATCTTCAAGCCGCGCGAATACTGGTCCATCGAGGCCGGGCTTTCCACGATCGCCGGCGCGCCCTTCGTGGGGCGGCTGACGCATCTGGATGGAAAGCGTCTCGACCAGTTTGATATCAACAATACGGAAAAGGCCGTGGCCGCAAAGTTACAGGTGGAGGCATCCGCGTTCTCGGTGGCCTCCGTCGAACGGCGCCGGGTGAAGCGCAACCCGCCTGCCCCATTCACCACCTCCACCTTGCAGCAGGACGCCTCGCGAAAACTCGGCTTCGGCGCGCAGCAGATCATGCGGTTGGCGCAGGGGCTATACGAGGGCGTGGAGATCGGCGGCGACACCACCGGCCTCATCACCTATATGCGAACCGACGGCGTGCAGATGGCGGGCGAGGCCATCCTCGCCATCCGCGACCATGTGAAGAACGAATTCGGCGCCCAATATGTCCCCGGTCAGGCCCGCGAATACACTTCCAAGGCGAAGAACGCTCAGGAGGCGCATGAGGCGATCCGCCCGACCGACGTAGCCCGGACGCCCGATTCGGTTGCCAGCTATCTCAGCCCCGACCAGCGCCGGCTTTATGAGCTGATTTGGAAGCGCGCCGTGGCGTCGCAGATGCAGTCGGCCGAGTTGGACCAGGTGATTGTCGAGCTGGCCGATCCCACCAAGGCCATCGGGCCGAAGCTGCGCGCCAATGGCTCGATCCTCGCATTCGATGGCTTCCTCAAGCTCTACCGAGAAGAAGCGGAAGAAGGTGCTGAGGATGACGATAACCGCATGTTGCCGCCAATGGCCGAGCGCGATGCGACCAAGACGCGCGACGTGAAATCCGAGCAGCATTTTACCCAGCCACCGCCGCGGTTCTCCGAGGCAAGCCTGGTGAAGAAGATGGAGGAGCTCGGCATCGGCCGCCCCTCCACCTACGCCTCGATCCTGACCGTTCTGCAGGAACGGAACTATGTGAAGATCGACAAGCGCCGGTTCATTCCGGAGGATCGCGGCCGGCTGGTGACGGCGTTCCTGACCAGTTTCTTCGAGCGTTACGTCGACACCGGCTTCACCGCCGGGCTGGAGGAGCAGCTCGACGATATCTCGGCGGGCAAGGCCGACTGGCGCGCCGTGATGCGGGCGTTCTGGAAGGATTTCTCGGCCGCCATCGCCGAGACCAAGGATCTGAAGATTTCCGACGTCATCGACGCGCTGGACCAGGATCTTGGCGAGCATTTTTTCCCGGTTCAGGAAGGCGGCGGCGATCCGCGGCTGTGCCCCTCCTGCCACAACGGGCGGCTGGGGCTAAAACTGGGGCGCCATGGCAGCTTCATCGGCTGCTCAAACTATCCGGATTGCCAGTTTACCCGCAGGCTTGCGGTCGAGGGCGCCGACGACGAAGGTGCTGCCACGCTGAAGGAGGGCCTGCGTCAGCTTGGCACCCACCCCAATACGGGCGAGGGCGTCACGGTGCGTCGGGGGCCGTATGGCGTGTATGTCCAGCAGGGCGAGCAAGTGCCTGACAGCAAGGTGAAGCCACGGCGCACTTCGCTCCCGCGCGGTGTGGATGGCGACACCATCACCTTGGAGGCAGCGTTGGGGCTGCTGTCGCTGCCGCGCATCGTGGGCATCCATCCTGAATTGAAGGAGCCGATCGAAGCCGGCATCGGCCGCTTCGGGCCCTATGTGAAGATGGCCAGCGTGTTCGCCTCCTTGGACAAGGACGACGACGTGCTGGCGGTGGGGCTCAACCGTGCCGTGGATGTGCTCGCCAACAAGCTGGCCTCAGTGCGGGCGATGGGTGCGCATCCCAAGGACAAGGAGCCGGTGACAATTCGGAAAGGTCGGTTTGGCCCATATGCGCAGCATGGTCAGACCGTGGCCAACCTACCGCGCGATGTGTCGATGGACGACATGACCTTGGACGAGGCGGTGGCGCTGCTGGCCGAAAAGGGAAAAGTGCTGAAGGCCAAGCCGGGCGCCAAGAAGAAGGCAGCTCCGAAGGCGAAGGCCAAGGCGGCTCCGAAGGTTGCTGGCGCCGAACCGCCGGCCGCAAAGAAGCCCCCCGCAAAGAAGGCTGCCGCGAAAAGACCGGCGTCGAAAAAGCCAGCCGCAAAGAAACCGGCGGCGCGCAAGGCTGCCTCATAGAATGGTGCGTCGACCGCCGAACAAGCTGGCGCCGATGCCGTCGCGCGATGACGTTCGAAAATTAATCCGCGAGGCGCCGGGGCGCATCGGCAAGCGCGAGATCAGCCAGCATTTCGGGCTGACCGTCCAGCATAGCCACGCCCTTCGCGAATTGCTGAAAAGCCTCGCCGAGGAAGGCCAGGTGGCGCCGGCCGGCCACAAGCGCTTCACCGCGCCGGGCAGGCTGCCAGATGCGATGGTGGTCCAGATCACCGGCACCGACAGCGAGGGCGACGCCATCGCCCGCCCGATTGGCTGGGAAGGCGAAGGGCGGCCGCCGATGGTGCTGATGACGCCGGAAGCCAAAGGCCAGCCGGCTCTGGCGCCGGGCGAGCGTGTGCTGGCGCGGCTGCGGCCGATCGGCGCCGGCAAATACGAGGGTCGTACGCTCAAGCGGATCGGCGACACGCCCGGCCGCGTCATCGGCATTTTTCGTGCGACCGACCGCGGCGGACGAATCGTGCCTACCGACAAGCGTTCCAAGGCGGAATGGACGGTTCCATCGGGCGAGGAGAACGGTGCCGAGAACGACGACGTGGTGCTGGCAACGCCGCTGCCGACCACGGCGTTCGGGCTTAAGCCGGCCGGGATCACTGAGATCCTTGGCAAGATGGGCGACGCACGCGCGGTCAGCCTTCTGGTGATCGCCACCCACGACATTCCCACCGAATTCCCCGAAGCCGCCTTGACCGAGGCGCGTCGGGCCGGCGCCACCCCGCTCAAGGGCCGCGACGATCTGCGCAACATTCCGCTGGTGACCATCGACGGCAGCGACGCACGGGATTTCGACGACGCGGTGTTCGCCGAACCCCACGCTCAGGGTTTTCGTCTCATCGTGGCGATCGCCGACGTGGCGCATTACGTGCCGACCGACAGCGCGCTGGACCGGTCGGCCTGGACTCGCGGCAACAGCTGCTATTTTCCGGATCGCGTGGTGCCGATGCTGCCGGAAGAACTTTCGAACGGCTGGTGCAGCCTGCGGCCGGACGAAAACCGTGGCTGCCTTTATGTCGAGATGATCGTGGGAGCAGATGGCCAGAAGCAGACCCATCGCTTCGGCCGCGGCCTGATGCGCTCGGCGGCAAGGCTGACCTATGAGCAGGTGCAGGAGATCGAGAATACAGGAGCAGAGACGCATCTGCCGCTGGCGCCACTTTACGAAGCGTTCCGCGTCCTGTTGGCCGCCCGCACCGAACGCGGCACGCTCGATCTCGATTTGCCCGAACGAAAGGTGGTCCTGGGCGAGGATGGCCGCGTCGCCTCGATCTCCCCACGTCCGCGACTCGACAGCCACCGGCTGATCGAGGAGTTCATGGTGCTGGCCAATGTCTGCGCCGCCGAGGAGCTGGAGCGGCTCGTGCGGCCCTGCATGTATCGCGTGCACGCGACGCCGACCGACGAGAAGTTGGACAATCTCCGCACATTTTTGCGCCAATTCGACATTTCTCTTCCGGCCGGCAATCAGATTCATCCGCGTGATATCGACCAGGTGCTGAAAAAGGTGGCAGGCTCCGAGCACGCTATCATGGTCAACGAGGTTGTTTTGCGCAGCCAGTCCCAGGCCGCCTATTCACCTGAGAATATCGGCCATTTCGGGCTGGCGCTGGCGAAATACGCGCATTTCACCTCGCCCATCCGCCGTTACGCCGATCTGCTCGTCCATCGGGCGCTGATCACAGGGCTCAAACTCGGCGAAGGCGGCCTGACCGCCGAGGAGATCGCCCGCTTTCCGGATACCGCGGAGCACATCACTTCAACCGAACGCCGCGCCGCCCTGGCCGAGCGCGACGCAATCGATCGCTATCTGGCCGCGTTCATGGCCGACAAGATCGGCACCATCTTCCCAGCCCGCATTTCCGGCGTGCAGCGCTTCGGCCTGTTCGTGACGCTGATCGAAAGCGGCGCCTCCGGCCTGGTGCCGCTCGGCGCGCTACCGGATGATTTCTGGGTGCATGATGAGGCAACCCAGACGCTTTCGGGAAAGCGCACAAGGCTGGTGTTCCATCTGGCGCAGGAGGTCGAGGCGCGGCTGTCCGAGGCCAGCCCGATCACCGGCGGCCTGATGTTCCAGATCCTGCAGGGGGTGCCGGCCCGCGTGACCCCGCCTCAGCCGGGCAACCATCAATCCCCCCGCCCCACGCCGCGCAAGGTGGTCAAGGCCAAGCGCGGCGGGGGACGATCGCGGCCCTCGTGAGCCCCGCTGCCGCACACGCTTTGCCTCATCTTGCGCGACGCCTTTGCCTTGTCGTGTTGCTGCTGTGGCCGGCCACACACGCCGCCGCCGAGCCGTTCGCGGCGGGCCCTGGTTTTGATCAGCGACTGATCGCCGAGGTCGCCACCGCCGCCTTGGCGTTCATGGTGCCGCGCACGCTAGAGCCGATTCCGCCCGGCCAGCTCACCATCTGGGGCCTGCGCGGCTTCACCGCCATCGACCCCAGGCTGGTGGCGGAGCTGTCACCGCAAGCCTTACGCCTGACCCTGTCCGGCCGGCTGCTGCTTACACGGCCGCCCCCACCGCTTAACGCGGCCGCCTCTGGAACGAGCGGCGCGGTCATCGTCGGCGGCATAAGCGGCGCGGCCATCAAGGAGTGGGGTGACGCCATCGGCCAGGTGAGCAGGATAGCCTGGGATTCGTCCGAAGCCGTGCGCCTTGCTGGCACGCAGGGCATCCTGCGCAGCTTCTTTGACGAATTGTTCAACCATCTTGACCCCTATTCCCGCTATGCCACCCCACAGGAAGCCGCGGACGAGGAAGGTGCCCGCTACGGCCGCGCCGGGCTGGGCATCGAAATCGGCACCGACGTAAGGCCTGGCGTGAGCGCTGGCGGCGGCGGATTCGTGGTCCGCTCGGTTATTCCTGCCAGCCCAGCCGCGCTGGCACAGATCCGCACGGGCGACGTACTGCTGGGGATCGACGGTTCCGCATTGCAGGGCGCCGATCTGGCCGCGGTCGCAGCGCTGTTGCGCGGTCCCGAGGGCAGCGTCGCCAGCCTCACGCTGCGGACCCCGGGCCGCAAGTCCCGCACGCTCGATCTGCAGCGGGTGATATTGGCGCCGCCCACGGTGTTCGCCCAGCGCCAGGGTGAGCTGCTGGTCATCCGGGTCAGCAGCTTCGCCCGTGACACCGCCGAGGCCGTGGCGCGCGAGATCAACAAGGCTGCCGACATGACCCGGCCGCCCAAAGGCCTGGTTCTGGATGTGCGCGGCAATCGCGGCGGGTTGCTGCGCCAGGCGGTGTCGATGGCCGAGATACTGATCCCGTTCGGCCGCATCGTCAGCACCGTGGGGCGCGACCCAGACTCAATACGCGAATACACCGCCCAGGGTGCTGATCTCTGGCGCGGCCTGCCGGTGGTAATCGTCGTCGACGGCCGCACCGCCAGTTCGGCCGAGATCCTGGCCGCGGCGCTGGCCGACCAGCGCCGCGCTGTGGTGGTAGGCAGCGCCACCATGGGCAAAGGCCTGGTACAGACCATTCTGCCGCTGCCCGACGGCGGCGCGCTGTCCCTGACCTGGAGCCGCGTGCTGGCGCCGCTGGGCTGGCCGCTGCAGGCGCTCGGCGTGCTGCCGCAGATATGCACCAGCCTGGGCGAGGTGTCGCTGAAACGCGCTCTGGCCGAACTGGCGCAGGGCCGCCAGCCAATGGCCCGCGCGCTCACCCGCCACCGCGAGGCCCGCGCGCCGATGCCGCCGGCGGAGATTTTGGAAGTTCGCAACGCCTGCCCTGCGAGCGAGGGCCGCGACACCGATCTGGTGGCAGCAAAATTCCTTATAGACACGCCGATAGCGTATGCCGCGGCGCTGATCCCGGCGCCGCTGACGCCTTAGCAGCACCACCGGTCTGTGATTGCGCTTGACGGAACCGGCCAACATCGCCAACTTCCGCCCCCTCAAAGAGGGTATCGCTATGGCCAAGACGAACACCGTCCAGATCAAACTCGTGTCGACCGCCGACACCGGATATTTCTACGT
>JAYTHH010000111.1:0-6184 GCA_043732745.1 Rhodospirillales bacterium | reverse complement strand
GGGCTTCAGCTGCGAGACAAGGCCGTACTACGGACATGGCCAACGCTGCCAGCGATCCCATCGGAATGCTGCGCATGAGATCCGGAACCGCCCGAGTTGCACCGCCCTTACCCTGCAAGTAACGTCCGGCCAACGCAAGGAGACGACACGATGGATATGACCGGCGAACGCCGCATTGCCGCCCCGCGCCCGCGGGTCTGGGACGCGCTGAACGACCCGGCGGTGCTGAAGGCAGCGATTCCGGGCTGCGAGTCGCTTGAGAAGATCAGCGACAACGAGTTGAAAGCGACGGCGGCCGTCAAGATCGGCCCGATCTCGGCGCGCTTCACCGGCAAGGTGAAACTGCTTGATCTCGATCCGCCGAGCTCATATCGCATCGAGGGCGAAGGGCAGGGCGGTGTCGCAGGTTTTGCCAAGGGTGGTGCCGTGGTGCGGCTGGCCGATGACGGTGCGGACACATTGCTGAGCTATGACGTGAAGGCGCAGGTCGGCGGCAAGATCGCCCAGCTTGGCGCGCGGCTGATCGACGCTACGGCCAAGCAGATGGCCGATGCATTCTTCAACAATTTTTCCGCCGCCGTGACCGCCAGCATTGCGCCCGTCGAGATAGAAGTGCTGCCGGCTTCTGCCGGTGACGTGGCGTCTGTTGCACGGCCTGCCGCGCCGGTGCCCGCGCCGGCTGCGGCCATCAGCGTATTCGATCTCATTCCGGCGGAGATTTTTGGGCTGCCGATCGTCGCCTGGATCGGCATCGTGATCTTCACGCCGATCCTGCTGCTGCTACTTAGCGCCTATCTGTGAGGCTTCCTGCCTCGGTCACTGAGACCGCATCCCTGCTCGCGGCCGGCGGCTACGTCGCCGATCCCGCTTTGGCCACCACGGTGTTTCTGGCGCTGTCGATGGAACGGCCGCTGTTCCTGGAAGGTGAGCCGGGCACGGGCAAGACTGAAATCGCCAAGGTCCTGGCTTCCGGCCTTGGCCGAAGGCTGGTGCGGCTGCAGTGCTATGACGGGCTCGACCTCGCCGCCGCCGCCTATGAATGGGACCACGCCCGTCAGCTCATGGCCATCCGCCTCGCGGAAGCCTCGGGCGAGGCGGCGAGCATTGACATCTATTCTCGATCTTTCCTGCAATCGCGCCCCTTGCTCAGCGCCATAGACCCCGACCAGCCGCCCTGCGTACTTCTGATCGACGAGCTGGACCGCGCCGACGAGCCGTTCGAGGCTTTCCTTCTGGAAGTGTTGGCGGATTTCCAGCTCACCATCCCGGAATACGGCACGGTGAAGGCCGCAACGGCGCCTGTGGTGGTGCTGACCTCGAACCGCACCCGCGAAGTGCACGACGCCATTCGCCGCCGCTGCCTCTACCAGTGGGTCGACTACCCCAACGCGGCCCGGGAGCGCGAGATTCTGGCCCGCAAGGCGCCGGGTGTGCCGGCGCTGCTGTCGGCCGAGATCGTGGCCTTCGTGCAGCGGCTGCGCGCCGAGGACCTGTTCAAACTGCCCGGCGTGGCCGAGACGATCGACTGGGCCGCGGCGCTGACGCATCTGGATCAGCATGAGTTGGCGCCCGCCGCCGTCGATGAAACCCTCGGCGTTCTCCTGAAATATCAGGACGATATCGCCAAAATCCGAGGCGCGGAGGCAGCGCGGCTGGTGGTCGAGGCAAAGTCGATCGTGAACCCGCCGCCGGTGGTATGAGCGGGCTGCTCGCCGTCAACGTGATGCATTTCGCCCGGCTGCTGCGCCGGGCGGGGCTTCCGGTCGGGCCGGCGGACATGCTGGCTGCGCAACAGGCGATCAGCCTCGTCGATATCGCGGACAAGACCCAGGTGCGCACCGCGCTCCGCGCCACCATGGTGCATCGGCACGAGCAGGCCGACATCTTCGACTACGCGTTCTCCATCTTCTGGCGCGATCCGGAGGCGGCGCGGCAGGCCCAGGCGATGGCCGCGATCGACGGCATGAAGGAGCAGCCCCCGGAAAAAGCGCCCCCGGGCGCACGACGCATACAAGAGGCGTTCAAGGCGCCGCGCGAAAACCGCAAACCTCCGGAGGAACGGTTGCCCGAGATCGAGGCGGTGATGACGGTGTCGGACCGCGAGCGGTTGCAGACGATGGATTTCGAGGCGATGAGCGCGGCTGACATCGCCAACGCCAAGGCCGAGATCCGTCGGCTCTCCCTGCCACTGGATGCCAAGAGAACCAGGCGGTTACGCCCCGATCCTGTCGGCCACCGCACAGATCTTCGCGCCACCATCAGACGCAGCCTGCGCACCGGCGGCGAACTCGTTGAAATCGCGAAATCCCGCCGTGTCACACGGCCGCCGCCCTTGGTGGTGCTCTGCGACATTTCCGGCAGCATGAGCCGTTATGCCCAAATATTGCTGCATTTCCTCCATGCCGTAGCAAATGATCGCGACCGCGTGAGCACCTTCCTGTTCGGCACCCGCCTGTCCAACATCACCCGCCAGTTGCGCGCCCGCGATCCTGAGGTCGCCTTCCAGCTGGTCTCCCACGCGGTGCCGGACTGGTCGGGCGGCACACGTATCGGCGAGGCGCTGGCTGAGTTCAACCAAATTTGGTCGCGTCGTGTGCTCGGCCAGGGCGCTGTGGTCCTACTGGTGACGGACGGGCTTGACCGCGACGGCGCGGCGGGGCTGTCGGAGAACATGGAGCGGCTGCACAAATCCTGCTCGCGCCTGATCTGGCTGAACCCGCTGTTGCGCTGGGATGGCTTCGCCCCCAAATCCCAGGGCATCCGCGCGATGCTGCCGCACGTGGACGAGTTCCGCACCATCCACAACCTGGCCAGCCTGCGCACCCTCGTGGACAGCCTGTCGCGCCCAGCCTCGGCGCGCGACATGGACCGTTGGAGACAAGCATTATGAGCGAATCAACAGATATCCTCGCCACAGCCGTTGCCTGGCGAGCCGCCGGAGAGGAGGTGGCGCTGGCGACCGTGACGCAGACCTGGGGCAGTTCCCCTCGCCCGGCCGGCAGCCAGTTGGCGGTCACCCGCTCCGGCAAGATGGCCGGCTCCGTCAGCGGTGGCTGCATCGAGGGTGCGGTGGCCGATATCGGCATGGAGGTGCTGGATGATGGCACGCCCCGGCTGATGGATTTCGGCATCACTGACGAACGCGCCTGGGAAGTCGGCCTCGCCTGTGGCGGCAAGCTGAAGGTGTTCGTGGAACGCCTGGCATGACGCCAGACATCCTTGCCGCGCTTACGGCGGCGCGGGCGGCCAAGCGCCCCGTGGTGCTGGCAACCCTGCTGTCCGACGGCACCCAGATGCTGTTGCCCGATCCGGCCCAGAGTGATGCCCTCAACGCCGCCGCCCTGCAGGCGCTGGACCGCGACGAGAGCCTCACCATATCCCTCGAAGGCGCGGACGTCTTCCTGCACGCCTACGCGCCGCCGATCCGGCTTGTGATCGTGGGCGCCGTGCATATCGCGCAAAGCCTGGTGCCGATGGCGGCGCATCTCGGCGTGTCCGTCATCGTCGTCGATCCGCGCCGCAGCTTCGCCACCGAGGAGCGGTTTCCCAATGTGACCCTCATGGATGACTGGCCGGATGACGCGATGGACAAGATCTCGCCCGACAGCCGCACGGCGGTGATCACGCTCACCCATGATCCGAAGCTGGACGATCCCGCCCTGGACCGCGCCCTGCGCTCCGAGGCGTTCTATATCGGCTCGCTGGGCAGCCGGAAGACGCATGCGAACCGTCTGGCGCGACTGCGCGAGCTCGGGCACGACGATGCGGCACTTGCACGCATCCGCGGCCCGGTGGGGCTGAATATCGGCGCCATCACCGCGCCTGAGATCGCCCTGTCGATTCTGGCCGAATTCGTCTCCGTCCGCCGCAACGCTGGGGCCAAGAAGTGAGATTTGGCGCCACGCCCATCGACGAGGCCGAGGGCGCTCTGCTCGCACACTCAAGACGGATCGGCGGGCGGATGCTGAAGAAAGGCACCCGGCTCGATACCGCCGCTATCGCCGACCTCCGTGAGGCCGGCGTGTCCGAAATAATCGTGGCCCAACTCGACGAAGGCGACCTGCTGGAGAACGCCAGCGCCGACGGCCTGGCAAATTGCCTTGGTGCCCCCGGCCTGCGCCGCAACGTCGCCGCCACCGGCCGGGTGAACCTGATCGCCGAGACCGCCGGCCTGCTGCGGGTGGACGCCGCGGCGATCAACCGGATCAACCTGGTCGATGAGGCGCTGACGGTGGCGACGTTGCCGGATTACGCGGTGGTCGCGCCCGGCGACATGGTGGCCACGATCAAGGTGATCCCGTTCGCCGTCACCGCCGCCACGCAGGCGCAGGTCGAAATGCAGGCCAAGGGCGGCGCATTCGCGTTGCATCCGTTCCGGCCGTTCCGGGTCGGGCTGGTGTTGAGCGAGACCACCACATTGAAGGCAAGCGTGATCGACGGAACCATCGCGGTCACCCGTGCCCGCGTCGAGGGGCTCGGCGGCACATTGCTGCCGGCACGGCGCTGCGCCCATGTGCAGTCTGAAATTGCCGAGGCCCTCCGCTTTCTGCGGGCGGAAGGTGCCGATATCCTTCTGGTCTCCGGCGCCTCGGCAGTGGTCGACCGGCGCGATGTGGGGCCGGCGGCGATCGTGGATGCCGGCGGCGAGATCATCCATTTCGGCATGCCCGTCGATCCCGGCAACTTGATCTGCCTGGGCCGGATTGACGGCATCCCGGCACTGGTTCTGCCGGGCTGTGCGCGCAGCCCGAAGCTGAACGGCATCGACTGGGTGCTGGCCCGCCTGTTCGCCGGCATTGAGGTGGCCGCCGTCGATGTGATGATGCTCGGCGTCGGTGGCCTGTTGAAAGACACCGATGCCCGCCCCCTTCCGCGCGCCCGCGCCACCGCCCGCCCGCATGTGGCAGCCATCGTGCTCGCTGCCGGCTCGTCCAGCCGCATGGCGCCGCGGCACAAACTGCTGGTCGAAGGGCCGGATGGAAGGACGATGGTGGCCCGCGTGGTCGACCACATCCTGGCGTCGAAGGTGCGGCCGATTCTCGTGGTCACTGGCCACCGCGCCCCTGAAGTCCGGACGGCACTGGCCGGCCGGGATGTGCGTTTCGTCCACGCCGAGCGCCATGCCGAAGGACTGGCCGAAAGCCTCAAGGCCGGGCTTGCCTCGTTGCCCGAGGAATCCGTGGCCAGCCTGATCTGCCTCGGCGACATGCCGTTGGTGGATGGCGCCACCATCGACCGCATCGCCGCCGCCTTTAACCCCGACGAAGGCCACCGCATCGTCGTGCCCACGCATAAAGGTGTGTTCGGCAACCCCGTGCTCTGGGACCGCGCCTACGTGCCCGACCTGATGACCTTGTCCGGTGATAGCGGCGCGAGATCCCTGCTCAAGCGCCACATGGAGGCCGTCGCCGAAGTCGAAATGCCCGACAACGCAGTTCTGCTAGACTTCGACACCCCGGAAAGCCTCCTCACGTAAAGCGGGCATCGCCAGACGCTTTCATGCCGAAAATCTAGGAGTGCGCTGACCGACCTACTTTAGATCCGCATCCAACTTCGCCAGCCACCCCTCAACCCGCTTACGGTTCACTCCGAAATCGCTGTCGCCATACCGGCTCGCGGAATAGATCACCAGCGTGCTGCCGGCACCCTTCGGCGACACCTTCACCTCGATCGTGTCTGGGAAATTGAACACCCGGCTGCGCACAACATACGCCGCCTCCTGCACATCATCGTAGCGCACCAGTTTATACGTACGGGGCCAGCCCTCTGCCAACCTTGTCACCGCCGAGAACAGCGCCTGGGGTGGGACGTCGTACACCCGCGTCTGGATATCCGGCTTTGGGACGAACCCGGCCGGTGCCGCCAGCGCAGTGTTCGACGATGAAGGCCGCTGCAAATGGTCCAGCGCCCCAATCGGCGGCACAGGCTGGCCCTCAGCTCCAGAGCTGGAACAGGCCGAAAGCCCCAGCAAAGCCACCAATAATCCAGCGTGCAGCCGTTTCATCCCGCCATTCCTACTGGTCGTAAAGCACTCGGAGCACAACGATCCAGGGATATCGCTGATCGTAAACCAAATTGGCGGGCGCCGCGATCCGTCCCGCGCCGTCGATCGGTATGTGTTTCAACGTCACGTTGTCGTCAACGTTCCCGCCGATCACCGACAACCCATCCGCGTTGGCGCCGA
>JAYTHH010000110.1:0-6196 GCA_043732745.1 Rhodospirillales bacterium | reverse complement strand
GGCCCGGCTGCGGTGGGACTTTCGGCGCGTTCGTGAAAGCCGGTGACGATGTCGCCAATTGTGGTGACGACGCCATAGCGCGAGGTGTCTGGAAGGTGGCGGAGGAGCAGGCGGCCGATCACCTCCGGGTCGTCGGTGGCGCGAGCGGCCATGAATGGGGCGAGGTTGCAGTCCAGCAGGCTGTCACCGTTGCAGAGCAGGAACCGTTCATCGAACAGGTGGCGGGCGTGATACAAGGCGCCGCCGGTGCCGGCGCGGACCGGCTCTGTAGCGTGGACGATGCGCATGGGGCGCGGCAGGTAGGCCGACATCTCCTCGACCGCCTCGCGCAATGTGTCTGACAGGTAGCCGGAGAGGAGCACCGCCTCCTCGAAACCATACCGCTGCAGTTCGCGCAGCAGCCAAGCCAGGAAGGGCCGGTCCCCCACAGTCAGCACCGGTTTCGGGGTGTCCACGGTCAGGCTGCCCAGGCGGGTGCCCATGCCACCAACCAGGATGACGCATTGGCGAAGACGAACGGCTGGCTTGGAGACGGCTTGCGGCACGAACACACTCCTTGCGAAGGCGGCTTGCCGGCTCACCCGCCTTCGAATGAACCGACTATCGCGTGGCTGTCGGAGGGTTGCGCCAAACGCGCGATGCGTCGGGCGTTAATTCCGCATGATGGACGTCAGAAAGGCGCGGGTGCTGGGGTCAGTGGCGTCGGTAGCAGATCGACCTTTGGTTCGGCCGGAGTTGGTGCGGCCGGAGTTGGTGCGGCCGGAGACGGCACTGCCGGCGGCGTATCCGGCTTTGGCGGCAGCGCTTCCTGCAGGATGGGCGCCTTCGGGGCTTCGGGCTTGGGTGGTTCGGGCAGTTGGGTGGTGTAATCGGGGACAATCCGCGCCTGGGAGCCGGCGATCACCAACACACGCTGGCCGAGCGCCAACGGCACCTTGTCGGTTTGGGTGACGCTGACGAGTTCGTTGTTCGGCTTGCGGACGATGTATTCGTAGGCCTTCGTATCGCCGGTGGCGCGCTCCACACCGCTGCCCAGCAGGCCGCCGAGCAGGCCGCCGCCCACCGCGCCCAAGGCCTGCGTGGCGCCGCTGCCGGGGAGTTGCGAGCCGGTGATGCCACCCGCGGCAGCACCGGCGGCGGCCCCGGTGTTGCCGCTGACCTTCACGTCCACATCCCGTACGCCCACCACAACGCCCTGCTCGACCTTGTTGGCCTGCTGGACGGCGGCGGCGTTGTAGGTGTTAGGCGAGAAATCGGGGGTGCAGCCGCCGGCCACGATCGTTGCAGCAAAGGCGATCGCTGGGGCTGCAAGCGCGGCACGGCTGCCGACACGGGTGAGCGCCATCATCTGGGTCTCCGCTTTGATGTCCGAATGCGGGAAGGTGTAGGCCCATAGCGTGGGGCGCCGCAAACCGTGTGGAGCAGCGTCCGGCCAAATTGCGCCCCAAGCGGCGCAATCGGGCGGACACATGCCGCTCCACTCCTTATGTTTCCAGCACACGACGTCCAACCGATTGAAGGCAACCGGTCGGATCGTGCTCTGGGAGGGCGGCATGGCAGACGTGACTAGCGATGTGGATCTGGCACTGATTCTGGCCTTTGACGGCTCCGCCAGCGTGTCGTTCGAAAGTTTTGGTCTCATCGCCGGTGGAACCGCCGCGGCGTTGCGCGATCCGGCCGTGGTAGGGGGGCTTACGGGGGGGGCGCTTGGTTCCAGCCTGTGCTGCCTGCTGCTCTGGTCTGCCCCAGATACGCAGGAGCTTTTGGTGGAATGGACGCGCATAGCGTCGGGGGCCGATCTGGAGGCGTTCGCGAACGAGGTACAGAACGTGCCGCGCGTGATCCCAGCTGGGACGACAGCCATCGGGGCGGCACTGGTAATGTGCGAGGAATTGCTGCGTCTGGCGCCGGCGCGGGCGACGCGCCGGGTGATCGACATCGCTGGCGACGGCCGCAACAACCAAGGAATCGATCCCGGCCCGGTGCGCGATCGGCTGGTGGATGCTGGGGTTACGATCAACGGGCTGTGCGTGCTGCATGAAGAGCCGGATCTGCTGGAGAGTTATACCCGCGACGTGATCGGCGGCGTGGGCGCGTTTGCGCTGCAATGCCAGGACTACGCAGGATTTGAGGTGGCGATGCGGCAGAAATTGCGACAGGACATTTCCTAGAGCTTTTCTCCGATTCCGATCGATCGGAAAAAGCTTTAGCTGCGCGTGAAGCGGTCGCACATCTTGGTGATGTAGAACTGGATCTGCGACAGGGTCTCGCGAAAAGCATCCTCAGGCTGCCCGAACGCATCGGCGATGTCGGTCGATTTGCCGGTGGCGTATTCAGACATTGTAAAGATTTTGAGCGCAAGATCGGGGTGGCGGCTCAGCAGGGTTGTCACGCGCTCGGCGGTTGCGGTGAGGATGAGAGCGCAGGTCTGGGCGTCGTTGTTGGTGAAGCGCTTTGCCTGAGGGCTCGAAACATCGAGATCGAGGTGCAGAGCCGCCGCTGCGAGTTCGACGGTCAGAAAAGCCTGCTTATGGGTTTGCTGGGGAGGCGATCAATTCGATCTGGCGCAGGCGCAGCGCTGCGCGTGAGACCGGGATGTTGAGGCCGCGGCGGGCGGGGTCGACCGGGCGGTTGACGTCGAGTGCCACCCAGGCGACGCCGTGAATCAGGGCGGTGACAGGTATGTCGATGTCGATGATTGTGGTGGCGCCATCCGGCAGGGCCCGAGCGATTGCCACCGTGCCGTTGAGGGAGATGGTCAGGTCTCGGGTGCCGCCTTGGCTAAAGGCGATTGCGTCGAGTGTCAGCCGCAGCGTTTGGGGTGACGCGGCATCGGGGCGCAGGCGGAGCGACATGCGGGGGCCTTCAGACCAGATGACTCCCTGCTCGTCGGGCTTCCATCCAAAGCCGAGGTAGGGCGCCAGGCTTGGCGCGAGCCCAAGTGCGAGCCCAGGGGCAAGTGTAGGCACGCTTTCCGGACCGGGTTGCGGGAATTCAACGCCGGATGGGGCAGCAGTGCCCGAGGCGCACAGCACGATCTGGCTGTCCTTGGCACATTGGGCCCGGCCGAAGACACCGACGCGGATGAGCGGCCAATAGGTGGGATCGGTAAAGGCGCGCAGTTCTCCTGGGAGCATGGGCCCTTCGAGATAGTTGGACAGAAATTTCTCGCAGTTGAACCATTTCGGTTGGCGGCCGAGGCCCACGTCGCCCAGTTTCAGCCCGGCGCGGGCGCTTGCGAGCAGCAAGGGGGCGTTGGTGGCGACTGCGATCGGGTTTGCGGTGCAGCCCGGGGCCGGGGCGGTACTGAGCAGGGAGGCGCCGACGGGCAGAAGCGGTAAAGCCGGGCCGTCGTAGTGACCCGCGAAATAGGAAACCGCCTCGGCGCGGAGCGGGCCGGTGTCCACCCATTGCAGGCCTATCGCCAAGGTCAGGATGGGAATGGCACGAACGGCACCAAGTCTGGAAATACCCGCGACCGAGGCGAGCATGAGCGCATAGACCACCGGCCAGATGGCGCGGCCATTGGTGCGGAACACGGCAAATAAGCTCTCCCATGGCGTGAGGCCAAGATCGAGGACCTTGAACGTGCCTGCGAAGATGCGGCTGCCGAGGGCGAGCAGGAACAGGAGCACGAGCACTGCGATCAGGCCACGATAGTCGGCGGCGCGGCGCCAGGGGCGCAAAGCGAGCCAGATGATGGTCGTCAGCAGAACGCCGCCGCCGAGATAGGCGAACCCCTCATACTGGCCGCCGGTGGCGTCCAGCACCGGCAGGTCGGCGCCAAACAGGCCGGAATGCTGCGGCCAGACCAACGACAGCAGATTCATGGAATATTTGCCGAACCCCTTGTCGCCCCCGCCGAGGCCGCCTGATGCGACAGTCAGGATCACGACCGGGGAGATGACCAGCAAAGCGGTGCGACCGAGCAGTGGCCAGTTCGGGCGCCTGGTTCGCCACACGCGCTGGCGCCAGGCGTCGTCCAGCGAAGGGGCGGCGAGCAGGGCGGCAGAGAGCATGAACAGATAAGGGTGGGTCAGCACGCCCAGCAGCAGCACGGCGAAGGCAGCCCACCACAAGGTGGCGCTTGGGCGCTGCTGCAGGCGCAGGCTCACACCCAAGGCGAGGACGAAGACGAAATGGCCGCAGAGATTGATATGCCCGAGCCGGAAAAACAGCGTTGGCGTCAGCGCACCCAGCATCGCGACGCCGATGGCTGACGTCAGCGAGCGGGCGCCGAGCCCGCGCACCGCATAAACGCACGCAACGGGCAACAGGACGAAGCAGGCGGCGAACCAGACGCCCATCAGATTGATCCATGGCAACACTGTGCTGTGGGCGATGGTCTTGGCGATCAGCGACATCAGCGGGTTGAGGTCGCCGATCGAAAGTGCAACGCCGTGGGGCCAGAACACGTTCTCGGCGAACAGCGGTGGAAAGCGCCAGGAATCGGTCTGCAGGGCGATATGCATGGAGAGCGATTGGGCGTTGTCGCCGGAGATGACCCGCCAGAGGCCCCCTTGGCCGTAGATCACGTCCAGCGGCATCAGCATTAAGGCGGAGGCCACGCCCACCACAATTGCTGCGAGCCATGCGCCGATGCGGCTGTCTGATGTTGTAGCCGGTTTCACCACGCCGCCAATCCTCATATCCCGTGGCGTCTCTTACCGACCGGGCCAGGGTTTGGAAAACGCGGCCGGGACGTCAGCGACGCAGATGCGGCGGCATTTCCAGGCCCAGGCTCAGCGGCACGTCCCAAATTTCGGCGACCTGGCGCACCACGCGAAAACCAGCACTGACATAGGCGGGCAGCGCGCGGGGGTGGTCGGCGGTGCAGGTGTTCACCGTGAGCGCCCGGGCGCCCATCGTGAACGCGGCGTCGACGGCGTGGCGGAGGAAGGCGTGGCCGATGCCCTGGCCCACGGCTTGCGGCATCAGGCCAAAATAGCTGAGATTCACGGCTGGCCAATAGGATGTGTCCAGCTCGTAGAACCCGGCTTCGACGCCATCGACTGAAACAACGTGGATCGAAACCGCCGACCGCGCCAGCAATGCCGACAATTCCTTGTCGGGCATGATGCGCCGCAGCCACCAGAGATAGGGGCCGCCCACGGTGTTATAGAGCCGGCGATATTGCTTCACCGAGCAGGAGGGCAGCGTGTGCACGTCCACGCCTTTCGGGAATGCCCGTGCAGGTCCCGATGGCGGGCGTTCCATGCGCAGGAATGTCACGGTGACATCCGCGCGCATGGTGGCTTCAGCTGTGTGGCTCACGGGCTGATCTCCCCCGGTTCAGTCGTCGAGGAAGCTGCGCAGCTTGCGGCTGCGGCTGGGGTGCTTGAGTTTGCGAAGCGCCTTCGCCTCGATCTGGCGGATGCGCTCGCGGGTGACGTTGAACTGCTGGCCGACCTCCTCCAACGTGTGGTCGGTATTCATGCCAATGCCGAAGCGCATGCGCAGCACTCGTTCCTCGCGGGGGGTGAGGCTGCTTAAAACGCGTGTCGTGGCTTCGCGCAGATTGGCCTGGATGGCGGCGTCGAGCGGTATGACGGCGGCCTTGTCCTCGATGAAGTCGCCGAGATGGCTGTCTTCCTCGTCGCCGATCGGAGTTTCCAGCGAGATCGGCTCTTTCGCGATCTTGAGGACTTTCCGCACCTTCTCCAGCGGCATGCCGAGTTTTTCGGCGAGTTCCTCCGGCGCCGGCTCGCGGCCGATCTCGTGCAACATCTGGCGCGAGGTGCGCACCAGCTTGTTGATCGTCTCGATCATGTGCACGGGAATGCGGATGGTGCGGGCCTGGTCGGCGATCGAGCGGGTGATCGCCTGGCGGATCCACCATGTCGCGTAAGTGCTGAACTTGTAGCCGCGGCGATACTCGAACTTGTCGACCGCCTTCATCAGGCCGATGTTGCCTTCCTGGATCAAATCGAGGAATTGCAGCCCGCGATTCGTGTATTTCTTCGCGATCGAAATCACGAGGCGAAGGTTGGCCTCGGTCATCTCCCGTTTCGCCCGGCGCGCTTTCGCTTCGCCTGTCGACATCTGCTTGTTGATCTCCTTCAGGTCGCGCAACGGAATCATCACGCGCGATTGAAGATTGAGCAGTTTCTGCTGCTGCTCGACGATCGCCTGCCGGATCCACCACGTCGCATAGGTCGAGAAGTTGTAGCCGCGGCGGTATTCGAACTTATCGACC
>JAYTHH010000109.1:0-1781 GCA_043732745.1 Rhodospirillales bacterium | reverse complement strand
TGAATATTCCGATCCACCCCAGGGTCGCACCAGATCCGCACGGTGGTGCGCTGCGGGCCGATGCCGGCCAGTGCCAGTGCAGCGTCAACATTCACGTTGGCCGGAAAGCCAGCCGCAGCATCGAGCGCGTTGCCTTCGAAGATGATGGTCGGCGTGGTGATCGCCAGCACGTCTATATCGTGAATGGCCAGATACGGCGCCCCCACCAGACCGCGCGGCGCTTTACGGGTTTCGATGGTGACGGACGCCACCTCCCTTTCGGCGCAGGCGCGCACCGCGTCCAGACCCAGCAACGCACCGGTCGGCACCACGATCCGGGCACCGCTGGCACGCGCGCGATCGATCAAATGCATGCGCGTCAGCAGCGCACCCACCGAAGACGGCACGAAGATACGCCCGGCCGCGATGGCGGGGCCGGCAATATCGTCGAACGCGGAAGCGGGCGCTGCCTCCACCACGATATCCGCAATGGCGAGGCCTTCGAGATCAACCCCCTCGGGGATATAATGGAAGCCAGACACCGTCCGGCGTGCCCGCTCCAGATCACGTGCGCTGACGGCAACAAGGGTGAGCCCCTCGATCCCTGCATCCAGCCGGCGTGCCAATTCAAGCCCGATTGCGCCAAGACCGGCGATTGCAACGGTCAACATGGCAGCTCGTCCAGTCTGAAGGGAGGATCTACCCTGGGGCGATCGACGGGTCTCGAACCCGCGACATCCAAGACCACAACCTGGCGCTCTACCAACTGAGCTACGACCGCCACAGGGAGACGGTTCCTACGCCGATCGAGCCGCCGTCGTCAATCGCTTCGCGCTGAAATGCTCGTCCAAACGTGCCACCGCCTGGTCCAGCACCTCAAATTTCTTGCAGAACGCAAACCGGGCATAATGGCGTGGCGCTTCACCCTCATAAAAGGCTGAAACGGGGATGGCGGTCACGCGGGCATGCTCGGTGATATGGCGGCAGAACGCCACGTCGTCGCCGATGAAGCCGAGCGGGCGAAAATCTGCGCTGACGAAATAGCTGCCCTGCGCTGGCAGCACCCCAAAACCAATCCGCGTCAGGCCCTCTGACAGCCGGTCGCGCCGCTCTGCGAGATCGGCGCCCAGCTTTTCGAAATAGGCGTCCGGCTTGGCAAGCCCCACCGCCACCGCGCGCTGCAGGTTGGGCGGCGTGGTGAATGTCAGGTTCTGGTGCGCCTTGGCCACGATGGACACCAACGCAGCCGGGCCGCTGACATAGCCGATCTTCCAGCCGGTCAGCGAAAACGTCTTGCCGGCCGAGCCGATGCGCAGGCAGCGCTCGCGCATGCCCGGAAGCGTCATCAGCGGGATGTGCTTCCAACCATCGAAGGTCAGATGCTCATAGACCTCGTCGCACACCGCAAAGGCATCATGGCGAACCAGCAGATCGGCGATGAAGGCCAGTTCCGCCGCGGTGAACACTTTTCCTGTAGGGTTCATCGGCGTGTTCAGCAGGATGGCCTTGGTCTTGGGCCCGAAGGCTGCGGCCAGCTCGGCACGCGGCAGCTCCCATTTCGGCGGTTGCAGCCGCACCAGCCGCGGAATGCCGCCAAGCAGGCGCACCACCGGAAGATACGTGTCATACAGAGGCTCGATCAGCACCACCTCGTCGCCGGGATTGATCAACGCCATCAGCGACGCGGTTATCGCCTCGGTGGCGCCCGACGTGACGCAAACCTCGGTGGCCGGGTCGAGATCGATGCCATAAAAACGCCGATTGGCGTGGGCCACCGCCTCGCGCAGTTCGGCCACACCGGT
>JAYTHH010000108.1:0-1787 GCA_043732745.1 Rhodospirillales bacterium | reverse complement strand
GCAGCACTTGGCGTGCCGACGGCCACGAAGGAAATATCCGTCTCGGCCACTGCCCGTTCCACATCGGTGGTGGCCGAGATGCGGCCAACTGCGGCGTTGCGTGCGATCAAATCGCCAATCTCGGCTTCGACGATCGGGGATTGCCCTGCCGACAGCATGGCAATTTTTTCCGGCGAGACATCGACGCCGATTACGTCGTGTCCCAGTTCGGCGAGGCATCCGGCGGACACAGCGCCAACATAGCCAATGCCGAAGATCGAAATTCTCATGCTCAGGCAAATCCTTACAGTGGCGGGCGGCATAGCGGAAACGGGCTAGCTCATAAACCAGGCTTTAGTGCACACTCTCACCTTTCATAATGGCTTGCCGCAGGAGCGCCAGCGATGATCGATCGGACCACTCGCGTCAATCTGCTCATCGGCACCGGGCACTTCCTTTCGCATTTCTACGTGCTGTGCCTGCCGCCGATGTTTCTCGCCTGGCAGCAGACGTTCGACGTGTCCTTCGCGCAATTGGGCCTGTCCGTGGCACTGATGTCGGGCACCACGGCGCTGCTGCAGACGCCGGTGGGCTTTCTGGTGGACAAGCACGGGGCGCGGAAATTCCTGGTCGGCGGCACGCTGCTGATGACCATCACCATCGGGATGATGGGGCTGGCCACCGAATTCTGGCAGATCCTGGTGCTCAGCCTGCTCTCGGGCGTGGGCAATTCGGTGATCCATCCGGTCGATTACGCGGTGCTCGCCGGCTCGATCCCGAAGGATCGGATGGGCCGCGCCTTCGCCATCCACACGTTTAACGGCAATCTTGGCTTCTTTCTGGCCCCGCCGGTCATGGCGGCGCTGATGCTAGTGATCGGCTGGCGTGGCAGTTTAATTCTCGCAGGCGGGCTGGGCGTGCCACTGGTCGGCGCCATCCTGCTGCAGAGCCGCATTCTGGTGGATCAGGCGCGGCCGAAATCGTTGGACACCGGGCCGCAGATGTCCGGACGCGAATTGCTGCTGACGCGGCCGATGCTGCTGTTCTTTGGGTTCTTCCTGCTGTCCTCAATGGCCGGCGCCGGCATCCAGTCCTGGCTCATCACGGTGTTGCACCAGGTGAAGGGCATGACGGTCGAGGCAGCGTCCACCACGCTCACCTGCTACATGGCCGGCGCCACCTTGGGCGTGCTAGTGGGAGGCTATGTCGCCGACCGGATTCAGCGGCACCTTACCTTTGCCGCCACGCTCACCATCGCATCCGCCGCATTGTTGTTGCTTGTGGCGTCGCTGCCGTTGCCGGAAGTGCTGATCTTCGTGGTGATGTTCGGCTCCGGCATCGCCATCGGCTGCAGCCGCACGCCGCGTGACCTGATGGTGAAGGACGCCGCCCCTCCCGGCCAGATCGGCAAGGTGTTCGGCTTCATCTCCTCTGGCCTGCCGCTCGGCAGCGCCATCACGCCGGTGCCGTTGGGCTTCATCATCGACCATGGCCACTCCGAACTGGTGCTGGTGATCGTGGCGGTCATCCTGTTGCTCAGTCTGCTGTGCTGCGGCTCGGCCCGGTTGGCCGCAGGTCATGCCGCTTCTGAAGCCGCGGTGGCCGCCGAATGATGATTTGAAGTCGCCCCTTTAAAACCCGATGCCAAAGCGCGGTCCGTGGAGCCTGGTGATTTGAAAGCCGGCATCAGGCTCTATCGAAATGTTTTGCATGTGATCGGGCGTTGAGAACACGAAGCGCGCGCCGCCCGGCCAGTCGTCGGGCCGCGCCGCGAGATCTGGCCGCGTTCCGGTCCACAGGCTGATCGG
>JAYTHH010000107.1:0-6237 GCA_043732745.1 Rhodospirillales bacterium | reverse complement strand
GATCGGCGGGATCGACGAAGCGCGCCTCGATGCCCATTTCCTTCAATGCGTTGGCAAACAGATTCCAGGTGCCGCCATACAGATCCGTCGAGGTGACGATGTTGTCGCCCACCTGCGCCAGGTTCTTCACCGCGAACAACGACGCCGACTGGCCGGATGCCACCGCCAGCGCCGCCACGCCGCCTTCCAACGCTGCCACGCGCTTTTCCAGCACGTCCGTCGTGGGGTTCATGATGCGCGTATAGATATTGCCCAGCGCCCGCAGCCCGAACAGATCGGACGCGTGCTCAGGGCTTTCGAACTGAAAGGACGTGGTCTGGTAGATCGGCACGGCCACCGCGGTGGTGGCCGGGTCGGCGCGCCAGCCGGCATGCAGCGCGAGTGTTTCCGGATGCTGGCTCATGTCAGATTCCTCTCAGAAAAAAAATCACATCGTCGCTCCCAGGACCCACGGCGCAAACTCGGCGCCGCCAAAGTCGAACATCTCGGACTTCGTCTTCTCGCCTGACGCCGTCCGCAGCATATGGTCAAAGATCCGTGCGCCACATTCCTGCACCGTCTCCTCCCCGTCGAGGATGGTGCCGCAATTGATATCCATGTCGTCTTCCATCCGCGTGAACATGGACGTGTTGGTGGCCAGCTTGATGGAAGGCGATGGCTTGCAACCAAACACGCTACCGCGTCCGGTGGTGAAGCACACCAGATTGGCCCCACCGGCGACTTGTCCAGTCGCGGCGACGGGATCATAGCCAGGCGTGTCCATGAACACGAAGCCCTTCTTGGTCACCGCCTCGGCATAATTCAGCACATCGACAAGATTGGTGCTGCCGCCCTTGGCCATGGCACCCAACGACTTCTCCAGAATGGTGGTCAATCCACCGGCCTTGTTGCCGGGTGACGGATTGGCGTTCATCTCCGCCCCCTCGCGTTCGGTGTATTCCTCCCACCAGCGCATCAGGCCCACCAACTTCTCGCCAACCTCAACCGACATCGCACGACGCGTCAGCAGATGCTCCGCGCCATAGGTCTCTGGCGTCTCCGAGAGAATGACCGTGCCGCCATTGCGCACCAACAGGTCGCTGGCCACGCCCAGGGCCGGATTGGCGGACACGCCGGAATAGCCATCCGAGCCGCCGCATTGCAACGCCACGATCAGCTCGCTGGCCGGCACCGCCACACGCGCCACGTCGTTGGCCTCGGCCAGCGCGTTCTTCACGAATTCGATGCCCGCCATCACGGTCTTGCGGCTGCCGCCCATCTCCTGGATGTCGAGCGCCTTCAGCCGCCCGGCCAGGCGCTGTTCGGTCATCAGCCCGCCGATCTGGTTCACCTCGCAGCCGAGACCGAGCACGATCACGGCCGAGAAATTAACATGCCGCGCGAAGCCACCGAGTGTGCGGCGAAGCAGAGTCAAAGGCTCCAACTGCGTCATCCCGCAGCCGGTCTTGTGGGTCAGAGCCACCACACCATCCACGTTGGGGTAGTCAGCCAGCGGATCGTACCCGGTGATCGGATTGCGCTTGAACGCATCCGCCACAACGCTCGCCACATGGGCGGAGCAGTTCACGCTGGTGAGGATGCCGATATAGTTGCGCGTCGCCACGCGCCCATCCGGCCTGCGAATGCCCATGAAGGTCGCCGGCGTGTCGAAATACGCTGTGGGCGTCGTGTGCTGGGCGTAGGCGTAGTCCTTGGCGAAATCACCCATCCCGCAATTATGCGTGTGGATATGCTCGCCCGGCGAAATCGCCGCGGTGGCAAACCCAATGATCTGGCCATAGCGGATCACCGGATCGCCCACCGCAAACGCCCGCGTGGCGGCCTTGTGGCCGGCGGGAATCCGCATGGTGGCGACACAGTTGCTGCCGAGCGAGGTGCCCGGCAGCAGCGTTGCGCGTGCGATGACCACGCCGTCATCAGGGTGCAGTCGAATGACGGGCGGGTTCATAGCAGGGTCCTCAGACGTGTTCGGCGGCGTTATCGCGCACATGCTTGACGGCGGCCTTGGCGGCCACGGCCATGATGCCGCTGTCGTTGGAGATGGTGACGAGGCGGAACCCCATCTTGATCGCCTTGGCGGCATAGGCGGCCGTGCCGCAATGAATGCCGGCATACAGGCCGCGCTTGGCGCAGGCGGCGAGAACCTTCTCGTAGATCGCCAGGATCTCCGGCTCCTCACGGTCCAGGATCGGGATCATCCCATACGAGAACCCAAGATCGGAGGGCCCGATGTAGACACCCGTGAGGCCGGGCACGTCGAGAATGGCATCAAGGTTTTCCACCGCATGCTTCGTCTCGATCATCGGCATGATGATGATCTCGTCATTGGCGGTCTTCTGATAGCCGGTCGCCTCGCCGTACATGGCCGCGCGGATCGGGCCGTTGGAGCGTGCGCCTTGCGGGGGGTACTTGCAGTAGGAGACAAGAGCTTCGGCCTCGGCCGCCGAGTTGATCATCGGGCAGATCACGCCATAGGCGCCGGCGTCGAGCACCTTGCCGACGATCCCTGGCTCCAGCCACGGCACGCGCACCATCGGCAGGATCGGATGGCCCTGCATCGCCTGGAAGCACTGCACCATCGACATATAGTCCTGCACGCCATGCTGCAGATCGACGGTCACGCTGTCGAAGCCGCACTGCGCCATGACCTCGGCGGAGAACCCGGACGGAATGGCCAGCCAGCCGTTGACCACGGCCTTGCCGGATGCCCATGCCAATTTGATCTTGTTCTGCACTGGTCGTTTTCTCCCCTGTTGTTATCGCTAACGCTAAGCGCGCGGACCGAACGAGGCAAGACAGCCCAGCCTGCGCCGCAGATATGAGAGCACGCGCAGCAGGCATGAAAAAAGGCAGCCGAAGCTGCCGTTCTCAATCAGGACCCGAGTTTATGCAGATTACGCCGCGCGGCGCGGGCTCAACGCCTGCGGAAGCTGAGCAATGGCACGGTCGACGATCCCGCTTGCAGCGTCCGCCGAAAGGCTCTCGACGATGATGCTTTTCGCCGCGGCAGCGGCCACGTCCGCCGCGGCAAATCGAACCTCGTCGACAGCAGCCCTTTCGGCCGCCGCGATCCGGTCCATTGCCATTTTCTCCCGACGCAGGGTGGTCAGTTCAGCCTCAATTACGGCAGCGTTGGTGAGCCGGACAGCTTCGCGCTTCGCACCTTCCAGCAGGTGTTCTGCCTCGGCCAGGGCATCGGTGCGACGCTTGTTGGCATCGACCAGCATAGCCTCCGCCTCGGAGCGCAGGCGTTCGGCTTCGGCGAGTTCGGCGCGAATGGTGTCGGCGCGCTTGTCGAGGATACCGGTCAGCACGCCCCAGAGCTTCTTGCCGAACAGCGCGAAGAAAATGACAAACGCGATGGCGACCCAACTGCGTGGATCGGCGAAGAAGCTCTCGTGCTGTTCCATGACGGCTCCTTACGCGGCGCGGGCGGCGAGCGCCCGGCCCACGGCATTCTCGATGACGGCGACGTCCGGCGCGAAGCCGGTCAGGCGGGTCACGACGTCGGCCGTTGTCGTCACGGCAACGGATTGCAGCGCGCCCACGGAGGCGGCGCGGGCGGCACCGATCCGCTTTTCCGCCTGGGCGAGAAGTGTGTCCAGCCGCGCGTTGGCGGTGGCCGACTGCGCGGAGGCCTCGGCAGTGGCGGCCTCGACGGCTGTGGTCACCGCGGCCTGCGCGTCGGCCTGGGCCTTGCGGATGGCGGCGGTCAGTTCGGCCACGGCATCATCGGCATTGGCCTTGGCGCCGCGCGCAGCTTCGAGGTCAGCCTCGATCCGGGCGGCGCGATCTTTCAGCACCACGCCCACCTGCGGCAGGGCCCAACGATCGAGCAGCAAATACAGCGCGAAGAAGATGATCGCCAGCCAGACGACCTGGGCGACGGTGAGCGGGTTGGCGAAGTCAAGCTGGGGCATGCCCTTCTCCGCGGCGGAGGCCGCGGAGGTCAGGAGCAGCAGGCCAGTCGACGCGATCGCGGCACCACGCAGGGTTGCCCAGGGTCTGGCTGAAGATCCATCCACGATGGCTCGTCCCGGTCTCAGGTGAACAGGATGAGGAAGGCGATCAGCAGGGCGAACAGAGCCACGGCTTCCGTGAGCGCGAAGCCCAGGATGCCCAGGCCGAAAACCTGGTCGCGCGCGGAGGGGTTGCGGGCAACGCTGGTGACCAGCGCTGCGAAGATGTTGCCGATGCCGATGCCGACGCCGGCGAGGGCGATCACAGCGATACCAGCCCCGAGGGCCTTTGCGGCGAGCACGTCCATATTGGTAGTCCTTCTAGAGATTCAGTGAGAGGGGTAAGGTGAAGTCTGAGACGCGGGACCGGCCTAGTGCAGGTGCACCGCGTCGTGCAGATAGATGCAGGTCAGGATGGCGAACACATAGGCCTGCAGAACGGCGACAAGCAACTCGAAGCCCATCAGCACGACGTTGAGCGCCAGCGGGCCGATGGCGCCGACCACGCCGAGCGTGCCGGCGGCGGCGAGCATGACGGTGAAGGAGGCGAACACTTCGAACATCACGTGGCCGGCCACCATATTGGCGAACAGACGGATGGACAGGCTAACCGGGCGCGAGAGATAGGAGATGATCTCCACCGGGATAATCAGTGGCGCCAGGAATTTCGGCGCGCCGGTGGGGAAGAAATAGCTGAAGAAATGCAGGCCGTGGATACGAAGGGCTACCACCGTGGTCAGCACGATCACCAGAAGCGCCAACGCGAAGGTGACCGCGATGTGGCTGGTGTAGGTGAACGAGAACGGCAGCAGGCCGAGCAGGTTGCCCATCAGCACGAAGAAGAACAGCGTGAAGATGAACGGGAAGAAGCGCTTGCCCTCGTGGCCGATCTGGTCGGTGCACATGTTGTAGATGCTGTCGTATGACAGCTCCGCCAGCGCCTGGAGGCGGCCTGGAACCACGGCGCGCGGGCGCATGCCGTAATACAGCAGGCCCAGGATCAGGGCGCCTGCGATAAGCATCATCAGGTTGGCCTGGCTGAAATTCACGGATGCGCCGAGCGGACCCAAGGCGGTGGTCAGCTTGAACTGACCGAGTGCGTCGATGGAGGGTTCGCCAGCCGCCAAGTTGCCCGTCCTTTACAATCTGCAGGCCGAAGGGCCCGCGGAATTCATTTTGTCTTCCCCGGCGGGCTCTGAGGCTTCGGCCCCATCATCCGCCAGACATTGGCAACACCGGCGGCGCCGCCAAGCAGGACGAACACCACCAGAAACAACGGCGAGGTGTGCAGCCACCGATCCAGGTACCAGCCAATGCCGACACCCACCACCATAGCCGCCACCAACTCCACACCGACGCGCACCCCCACCCCCATGGTGGACGCTTGCGTGTTGCCGACAGAATCGGCCGGCGTGGGGTCCATCCCCTGCTTCTTCCGGGCCGCCTCCAGCCGTTTCTCGAAAGAAATACTGGCGCGGCCTGGTTCACCCTTATCAGGTTCGGTCATTGTTCCATCCTGGGTGAATAATCTTGCCAGAACGCGAGGGCTTGCTAGCCTCCGCGGCGCGGTGTGTCAACAATGCCGCGGCGCATCAAACTGCCAATTTTCGTTTTGCCTGCCCACGTTTCACCCGCCCTGGAAGGACACCGACAGATGAGCCGGCTTTTGCATCGTTCGCTGCACGAAGCTCCGCACATGGCGGTGGGCGGCTCCGGCATGTACATCCATATGGCCGATGGGCGTAGCATCCTGGATGGTTCCGGTGGGGCGGCGGTGTCGTGCCTCGGGCACGGCAATCCGCGCGTTGCGGCCGGAATCGCCGAGCAGCTGGGCCGGGTCGCCTATGTTCACACCGGCCTGTTCACCAATCAGGCCGCCGAGGAATTGGCCGAACTGGTATTGGACGGCAATCCCGGCGGCCTCACCCATGCCTATTTCTGCTCTTCCGGCTCAGAGGGCATGGAGGCCGCGATCAAACTGGCGCGGCAATATTTTCTCGAAATCGACCAACCCGCACGCACCCGCTTCATCGCCAGGCGCGCCAGTTATCACGGCAACACGTTGGGCGCCCTGTCCGCCGGCGGCAACGCCATGCGCCGCGCGCCCTATGCCGAGCTGCTGTCGCCAGCGTTCAGCCATGTCAGCTCCTGCTTTTCCTATCGATTCCAGTCCGAAGAAGAGACTGACGCACAGTATGTGCAGCGTCTGGCGGACGAGCTCGAAGCCGAATTCCAGCGCCTTGGCCCCGACAACGTCGCAGCCTTCTGCGCCGAGCCC
>JAYTHH010000106.1:0-1798 GCA_043732745.1 Rhodospirillales bacterium | reverse complement strand
CCTGCACAAGATCGCCGGCCGGCCGATGCTGCATCACCTGCTGGACAGTGCATCGCAGGTGTTTGACCGCATCGTGGTTGTGGTGGGCCCCGATATGGACGCGGTGGCCGCCGCCGCTGCCCCGCATGCAGTGGTGGTGCAGCAGGATCGGCTGGGCACCGCGCATGCCGCCTTGCAGGCCGAGGCATTGTTCGGGGATGGCGAGGTGGCCGTGCTCTATGCCGACAACCCGTTGATATCGCCTGTGACATTGCGCCGCCTGCTGGACCGCCGGATGCTGGGAGATGTGGGTCTGGCCTTGCTGGCGATGCGCCCCGCCGATCCGGCACGCTATGGGCGGGTGCTGACGGCATACGGCTACGTGATGCGCATCGTGGAATATGCCGACGCGTCGGAGTCCGAGCGTGCGATCGATCTGTGCAATGCGGGCGTGTTGTGCGCGGATGCCGCTTCGATACGCGGCTGGCTGCTGGCGGTGCGCAACGACAACAGCAAGGGTGAATTCTACCTCACCGATCTGGTGGAACTGGCCCGCGCCGACGGCCTGAACGTGGCGGCCGTCGAGGCGCCCGCCGAGGAACTGCGCGGCATCAACTCGCGCGAGGAACTGTCCGAGGCGGAGGCCAGCGTGCAGGCCGCCATGCGTCGCGCTGCAATGGCCGATGGCGTGACGTTGATCGCGCCGGACACCGTGTTCTTCGCCTATGACACGCGGCTGGCTGCCGATGTGACGGTGGAGCCGCATGTCGTGTTCGGCCCCGGCGTCGTGGTGGAAAGCGGCGCCGAAATCCGCGCTTTCAGCCATCTGGAGGGATGCCATGTGTGGCCGCGTGCGATCATTGGCCCCTATGCCCGCCTGCGTCCCGGAACCACGATCGGCACCGGCGCGCATGTCGGCAATTTCGTGGAGCTGAAGGCGACGGCGCTGGGCGACGGCGCCAAGGCCAACCATCTCAGCTATCTCGGCGACGCCAGCATCGGCGCACATACCAACATCGGCGCCGGCACCATCACCTGCAACTACGATGGGTTCGCCAAGCACCGCACCACCATCGGCAGCGGCGTCTTCGTGGGCACCGCCAGCGTGCTGGTGGCGCCGTTGACCCTGGGCAATGGGGCATTTACCGCCGCCGGCAGCGTTATCACGTCCGATGTCGCGGCGGATGCCATGGCGTTCGGCCGCGCTGTGCAAATCGACAAACCAGGCCGCGCCGCCGCTTTCCGCGCCACACGCAGCAAGAAGTAAGGATTACCCCATGTGCGGCATCGTCGGCGTCATCGGCACGCATCAGGCCGCTCCGGTGCTTCTGGAGGCGCTGCGCCGGCTGGAATATCGCGGCTATGACAGCGCCGGCATCGCCACCATCGATGGGACTGCAATCGATCGCAGGCGGGCCGAGGGCAAGCTCGGAAACCTCGCCACGGTGCTGGCGCGGCTGCCGCTTTCGGGGTTCACCGGCATCGGCCACACGCGCTGGGCCACGCATGGCGCGCCCACCGAAAGCAACGCGCATCCGCACGGCACCGCGCGGGTGGCGGTGGTGCACAACGGCATCATCGAAAATCACGCCGAGCTGAAAACGGAGCTTCAGGCCCAGGGCCAGGTTTTCACCACCGAGACCGACACCGAGACGGTGGCCCAGTTGCTCGACCTGCTGCTCGCCCAGGGCATGACCCCGCGAGAGGCCGCGGCTGCCACGTTTCCCCGGCTGACCGGCGCCTACGCCATCGCGGTGGTGTTCGCCGGCCATCCCGACCTGATGATCGCAGCCCGCCACGGCGCGCCGCTGGCGGTGGG
>JAYTHH010000105.1:0-1803 GCA_043732745.1 Rhodospirillales bacterium | reverse complement strand
CATCCCATCCGGCACGTCCGCCTGATCGGCTGCCTCGGCCTTCGCCATGAGTTCAGCGACCTCGGCCTGCAACTGGGCCTCGATCTTGCCTGCATGCTTATACGATAGCGCGCTATGACGGCTGGCCTTGGCGTGGATCTTGGTTCCATCCAGCGCTACCGGCCCAACTTTCGTAGGCCCATCTCGCGGGCCACGCCCAGCACCTGGACGAACAATGTCCCAATCTGTTGGAGAAAACGTCGCCGGAATGTGGCGATCGTGTCGTGATCGGGATGCTCGTTGGCAGCGATGAGGCGGAACGCCACGGAGTCGGAGGTCGCCCGCTCCAGCTTGCGGCTGGAAAACACGCCGGTGGCACAGCCATAGACGATCATGCCCAGCAGCAGTTGCGGATGGTAGGAAGCCTCCCCCGATCCGCAGTAGCTGGCGGTCATCGCCCGCAAGTCCAGCCCTGCGATCACCTCCACGATGAACCTGGCAAGGTGTCGCGCCGGCAGCCATTCATCCACCGATTGCGGCATCAAAAAGCCAGTGTCGCGATCGATCAGGCGGACGTTGCTCATGCGCAAGGTATTCGGGCAGGGAGGCAAACGAATCGATCACCAGTTCTCGAGCGTGTATCCGCGTCGCGTTAAATCCGACAGGCTGCTAGGTCGCCCCGTCTTATCGCCAGCGCTTCCCCTTGGCGGGTCGCTTGGGCGATGCTCCATTTCACCAGCGGGAGGTCGTGCGGGAAATCGGGATCCGTGACCGCATCTAACAGCCGCGCCTTTTCGTGCCGGGGTGGCGGCAACCCGGCTTCCAGGGCATCCCGGATCTCCGCCCCTGTCGGCACCATCAGGCGGCGCTTCCGTTTTTTGTCTGCGCCCATAGACCTTTTCACAGATGCAGCGGAGGCAGGATTTTCCGGCATCGGGATATGCCATTCGCTCCTCGCGTTTGAAATGATCCCCGCGATAAGGATCAACCGCTTCACGACCGTTGCCTTCCTGTGAAGGGCAGCCTGCCTGTTTCGGAAACCGATAGCTGCTGCGGGGTAAAGTTGCGACAGGGGCAGCCCAGCGATGAAGTCGTTCAAAATCGCTGGCATATGGCCACGACGGTCCTCGGCCGCACCGCGCCGCCGTCCACCGTCTTGCAGCTCCTCCGTGATGTAGCGAGTGACCAACTCCTTGCCCGTGATCTTGTCGAGCAGACGGCTGTCGTGGCTCTTGTCCACGGCGGCATCCGTGGACAAGAGCCACTATTTTGCGGCTTTCAAGATCTCGAAGGTGTTGTTGATCTAGGGAGACCCTGCAACCGTCTTGCGGCCTCGGTAACGCGTGGGCCATAGGTAAGTGACGCCCGGGGAAGCGCCTGCCCGATCAAAGAATCCCTTAGGTTTTCGGCAGATTTCGTTCGCGCCATGGATCCCCCGGAGTGGGCGAGGAACTCATTGGCCCCGTATATCCAGCAAAATCAGCTACGTTAATGGCATCCCGTACCGGATTCGAACCGGTGTTAGCGCCGTGAAAGGGCGCCGTCCTAGGCCTCTAGACGAACGGGACACACGCGAAGTCGTTATCGCAAGCACGCGACACAAAGCTCGCGAGGCGGTGGGTTAGCCGAGGCTACTTCTCCGGTCAAGTTTGCCGTCACGCCGAAAGCGGTGCGGCGTCCACAATCATGAACCCCGCGGTCACGCGGCCGTTCCACCGATCGGCGCGCAGATGGCCCGCCACGTTCAGCGGCATACCGTCGCGCGCCAGCAAGGTGTTCGCAAGCGCGCCGTCACCGGCCCTGAAAAGGACCGATTTCAGCCGA
>JAYTHH010000104.1:0-6301 GCA_043732745.1 Rhodospirillales bacterium | reverse complement strand
TCGCGAGCTGGGGGCTGGATCTGGCCAAGCACCACATCGCCGTGACGCCGGCAACGTGCGAGACCAGCACGAAAGGGATTTTCGCCATCGGTGATGTTGTCACGTATCCGGGCAAGTTGAAGCTGATCTTGCAGGGGTTCAGCGAGGGTGCGATGGCGGCGCATGCCATTTACCCGATCGTGCATCCAGATGTGGCGCTGCATTTTGAATACAGCACGAGCAAGGGCGTGCCGTAGAGTCTGTCTCTGTTTGGTGGGTAGCGGCCTGTCCGATCTTCGGCGCACTTCTTGAAAAGCAGTCGTCCTGTTTTTGGCTCTCTGAAGCCGCCTCGTGGTCCGCTCGGCGGTCGACGTCTTCTGGTTAGGTGGCGGCCCTGTTCCTAATCGCGGCGACACGCTAGGCTGAAGAGATGTCAGAGTCAGATAAGCCGCTGTGCCAGCAGATCGACGATGGGATGGAGGCGATCCGTCACCAGCTCGAGCGGCTGCGCGACGGGCCGACCATGGGCGAACGGTCCAACAATCTCACTGTCATCGCGGAGCTTGAAGCGGAGTACCAGGCGCTCAAAGAGGCGCGAACTGGTTTGGGTCCCTCTGTTCGCGCACCCGATGCGTTCGACGGCGAGAAACCTGACTAGTGGTAGAAATCTGACGGAAAGAACCGTCAGGTTCCTACCACCAGTTCTTGTTTGGTGGGCCCAATCACCTGGCTGGTCGGGGACCAAGTGTCAGGTTCGGACCACTTGCTCCGGCTAATGTCCGCGGTGCACCCGACCCAGACATTCGCTGTCGCTCATATGAACGACCACTTCGGAAAAACGGCGCCGCTCGTCTGAATGGCAGCCATGAGGTGCGAAGCCGTCCTCATCCACCAGCAGTGAACGTCCGCTTCCAGGATCATGCGCAATGCCGCGGGCGCGGGCCTCGTCCAGCGAGCGCACCATCGTCAACATTTCGATCACCGGCCTGGCGAGCATGCCGGGAATGGCGGTGCTGTTGAAATGGGCGGTATCCATCAGTAGGCCGGTGGGCAGCACCGCGCATACGCGTGCGATTTCGGCCGCATACATGGCGGGCCAAAGCGGGTTGTATGCGACGAGATACACTTCCTCCATACCCAACGTTCTCAGACCCGGCGGCATCAGACAAGACCATGAAGACGACCTTTCTGCTGACGTTGGTGGCCTTGATCGCATTCGCCGCGAATTCGCTGCTGGCCCGTGCGGCGCTGGGTGGGCATACCATCAATGCCGCCAGTTTCACCGCGATCCGGCTCGCGTCGGGGGCTGCGGTGTTGATGGTGCTGTTCTGGGTCCAGGGCGGCGCGGTGGCGCGGCTGCCGGGGAGCTGGGCTTCGGCCGCCGCCTTGCTGGTCTATGCGCTGGCGTTCTCGTTCGCCTATCTGCGGCTGGGGGCGGCGGTGGGCGCGCTGATCCTGTTTGGCGCGGTGCAGACCTCGATGCTGCTGTGGGGTGTGCTGCGGCGGGACCGGCCGACGCGGGCCGAGCTGGCGGGGCTTGCGATCGCCTTTTCGGCCTTGGTTTATCTGCTGCTGCCGGGGCTGGACACGCCGGACCTGTGGGGCAGCGTGCTGATGATCGGCGCCGGGGCGGCGTGGGGCGTCTATTCGATCCGGGGCCGGGTGGCGGGCGATCCGATCGGGCAGACCGCCGGCAATTTCGTCCGCTCGGCGGCGATCGCGGTGCCGCTTGCCGTGATCCAGGCCGCGTCTTCCGAGATCACCACCGAAGGTGTCGGACTGGCGCTGGTGTCCGGCGCGATCACGTCCGGGCTGGGCTACGTGTTGTGGTATCGTGCGCTGCCGCGGCTTTCGACCACGCAGGCGGCGACGGTGCAACTAACGGTGCCGATCATCGCGGCCGCCGGTGCGGTGCTGTTCCTGTCCGAGGCGCTGACCACCAGATTGGTGGTGGCCAGCATCTGCCTGTTAAGCGGCGTCTCGCTCGCGGTGTTTGCAAGGCTGCCCCGCCGCGCGTGAGCCACGACCTGATTGGCATGAAAGATCCACTGCGTCACACTTGCGTATCAAAGCGTGGAACTGATCCCATGAGCCCAGCCGCCCGCCAGATCGCATTCATCAATGTGGCGCATCTGCTGTGCCATTACTGTCTGCTGATCCTGCCCACCGCGGTGCTGGCCATCGTGCTGCAGGGTGGCGCGTTCGGCACCGAATACGGGCCGATCGTGGCGTTGGCGACGGGGATGTTCGTGCTCTACGGGCTGTTTTCATTGCCGCAGGGCTGGATCGCCGCACGGATCGGGCGGAAAAATCTGATGGGCGTGTTCTTTATCGGCACCGGGCTGTCGATGGCAGCCACGGGCCTTGCCAACACGCCGAATGTGCTGGCGATCACGCTGGCGGCCACCGGGTTCTTTGCCGCGATCTATCACCCGATCGGCACCGCCATGTTGGTGGAGGCCGCCGGCGACAGGCCCGGCCGCGCCATCGGGCTGAACGGGGTGTTCGGCAATCTGGGCGTGGCGACGGCACCGGTCATCACGGCGTTCCTGGCGGCACAGACCGGCTGGCACTGGGCGTTCATCCTGCCCGGCGTGATCTGCAGCGTGTTGGGTCTCGCCTGGATGCGGGTGCCGGCGCATGACCCGGTGGCGACGCGCTTCGCCCGTGAGTTCCCCGCCATTCCGCCTGCGATCGTGCGCCGTGCGGTGGTGGTGCTGTTGTTGATCGCCGCCGTGTCTGGCCTGGTGTTCAACGCCTTCACGCTGCTGTTGCCCAGGCTGATGCAGGAGCGGCTGGCCGGTGATGCTTCCCTGCTGCCAATGGTCGGCACGTTGGCTTTCGTTGCCACATTGTGCGGCGGGCTGACGCAGTTGACGGTGGGGCGCCTGATCGACCGTACCACCTTGCGCCGGGTGTTCCTGCCGATGGCCATGGTGCTCGCCCCCGGCTTGGCGGCGTTGGCGTTCGTGCAGGGCTGGATGGTGTTGCCGGTGGCGGGTTTGGTGGCCGCCGTCCTGTTCGGCCAGGTGACGGTGAACGAGACCATGACGGCGCGCTATATCTCGCCGGCCTTGCGCACGCGGATGTATTCGGTGCGGTTCTTCGTGGGCTTCCTCGGCAGCGCCTTCGCGGCCCCGCTGGTGGGCTATCTGCACGAGCGCACCGGAACGCTGGCGGCGTCCGTGATCGTGCTGGCGGTGTTCGCGCTGATCACCCTGGGATGTGCGTTGTTCTTTCCTGACCGGGCCGAGGAACTGGCGCCGGAGACCTGGAACGCGGTCCCTGCGCCGGCGGAATAGCCCCTATCGCCGCACCGCGCCTTTGATTTGCCGCTGCGGGATGCCACATCTGGTAGCATGAACCGTCGCACCCTGCTCGCCCTTTCGCTGCTTTCGGCAATTACGCCGTGGGCTCCTGCTTTCGCGCAAAAGCCCCCCGTGCTCAAGGCGATGGCCCTGACGCCACAGGATCGTGCCGATCTCACGCGGATTGAGGTCTATCTGAACGGGCTGCGCACCCTGAAGGCACGCTTTCTGCAGGTGTCACCCGATGGCGGGACCACCGAGGGCAATGCCTGGCTGCAGCGCCCCGGCCGCATGCGCTTCGAATACGATAAGCCGTCGCCGTTCCTGCTGGTGGCAGGCTTCGGCTCGGCGGTGTTCTACGACAGCCAGCTGAAGCAGACGACCTCGGTGCCGCTGGACACCACGCCGTTGGGAATCCTATTGGCCGACAACTTCAAGCTGAGTGGCGATATCACCGTGACGGCGATCAATCGGCTGCCCGGCCAGATGCAGGTGACGACGATCCGTACCGCCTCGCCCGCCGATGGCTCGCTGACCTTGGTGTTCTCCGACGCGCCGCTGGCGTTGCGGCAATGGGCGGTGGTGGATGCGCAGCGTCAGGAGACGCGGGTAAGCCTGTTCAGCATCGAACTGGGCGGCAATTTTCCACAGCGCATGTTCGAGTTCAACGATCCGCGGTTGCCGAACAACAATAAAAATTAAAAACGCCAGTTCGACTGTCCTTTTGTCTTTATTTCGCCGCGAATCTGCCGGACCATCATGTTTATGAAACCGCTCGTTGGAATCTCCTGCTGCACCAAGTTATTTGGCGCGTTTGGCATGAACAACCATGCCGCGTCTGACACCTATGTGCGCGCCACCGACCAGGTGGTGGGCGCGGTGCCGGTGCTGCTGCCTGCCAATGGCCATACCGCCGATATCCAATCCCTGCTGGCGCGGCTGGACGGCATCATCCTCACCGGCAGCCGCTCCAACGTGCAGCCTTTGCTGTATAAGGGGCCGGACCACGCCGAGGGCACGCCGGAAGACCCGATGCGCGACGCCGTCACGCTGCCACTGATCTGCGCCGCGGTGGCGCAGGGCGTGCCGGTGCTGGCGATCTGCCGGGGCCTGCAGGAATTCAACGTGGCGATGGGTGGCAGCCTGCACCAGCGGCTGCAGGATCTGCCTGGCCGGATGGACCACTCCACCCCGATGCAGCCCAACCCGGCAGTCCGCCAGGGCAAGGCGCATGTGCTGCGGCTGGTATCGGGAAGCTGGCTGCACCGCATCGCCGGGTCTTCGACCATTGCCGTAAATTCGCTGCACAATCAGGGCATCGACCGGCTCGCCCCCGGCCTGGTGGCCGATGCGGTGGCGCCGGATGGCACCATCGAGGCGATCCGTGCGGTGACGGCGCCGGGCTTTGCGGTCGGCGTGCAGTGGCATCCGGAATATGATTTCGAGACCGATTCGGTCTCTGTTGGAATCTTCGCGGCATTCGGCCGCGCGGTTGCCGCGCGCGCCCAGGGTTCGCTCGCAGCGGCGGACTGAGCTAGCCTTCCGTTATAACGGGAGGCGATATGTCAGATCTCATTCAAACGGTGGTGCATGACGGATTTCGCGTCGTGACCCTCAATCGCGCCGATCGGATGAACGCGCTCACCAGTGAGTTGATTTCCGATCTGGTGCGGACGCTTGGCGAGGCGGAAGCAGATAATACATGTCGCGCCCTGGTCCTCACCGGCACCGGTCGGGCATTCTGCGCTGGGGCGGATCTGGCCGGCATCACGCCGGGCCGTGACCTCGGCGACACGCTGGATCGCGGCTGGAACGTGTTGGCGCGCAAGCTGCACACATTGTCGATGCCCACGATCGCGGCGGTGAACGGGTTCGCCGCCGGTGCCGGGGCAAACGTGGCGCTCGGCTGCGACATCGTGCTGGCGGCGAATTCGGCGAATTTCATTCAGGCCTTCTCGAAGATCGGCCTTATTCCCGATGCGGGCGGCACGTATCACCTCCCGCGCCTGGTGGGGGACGCGCGGGCGCGGGCGATGGCGATGCTGGCCGAGCCGGTGAGCGCCGAGCGGGCCGAGGCGATCGGGCTGATCTACAAGGCGCTCGATGACGCCGAGCTGATGCCGCAGGCGCTGGCGACGGCCGCTAGGCTGGCCAGAATGCCAACGCAGGCCCTGCTGCTGACCCGCCGCGCCTTCGCCGCCAGTGCCACCAGCAGCTTCGACGAACAGCTCGACATTGAGCGTGATCTGCAACGCGAGGCGGGGTTCACGCCAGACTTTGCGGAGGGTGTGGCGGCGTTCCTAGAGAAGCGGGCGCCGGTGTTCACAGGACGAAAGTAGGTCGGGCACCGCACGACCTACCAGAGCGCGCGATGCCCGGTCGGGTCGATGCCATTGAGAAGAATACGGCTGCCGTAGATCAGCAGCACAACGCCCAGGCCCATCACGATCATGTTGCGCAGATAGATCTTCGGCCCGTTGATCCACCAGGCCCGGGAGCGGTGCATCTCCTGCCAGGACAGCACGAAGACCAGGCCCAGGAAGAACGCTGCGAAGGCGATGTGGATCACGGTGGCGTAGGGATCGTGGATCACCGCCGCGAGATCTGGGCGGTCCAGGATCAGCGCCTCGTAGAACGCCCAGGCGGCGCCGATGATCAGGCCGAGCAGGATGTTCATGCCCTGGCGATCCGGCCCTCCAGCGGGTAGGCGGGGTCGTTGTAGCCTGGCGTGGAGGGATGGCCTGGGGTGATGAGCCGGTCCACCAACGCCTCGTCCTCCTTCGTGAACCGGTAGGCCAGGGCGCCGGCGTAGTCGTTCCATTGTTCCAGCGTGCGCGGGCCGGTGATGGCACCGGTGACGAGGCGGTTATTCAGCACCCAGGCCAGCGCGAATTGGCCGCCGCCGATGCCGACATCGGCGGCGTGCTCGGCGAGTGTCTTGGCGATGTGCAGGCTTTCGCTGCGCCACTCGGTCTCCAGGATGCGCTTGTCCTGGCGGCCGGCGCGGGTGCCTT
>JAYTHH010000103.1:0-1821 GCA_043732745.1 Rhodospirillales bacterium | reverse complement strand
CGCGCAGCAGCTTGGCGACGGCCAGCGGCTGCAATTCAACGTCGGTCTCCACCAGGATGCCGCGATCAGCGCCCATGGCGAGCGCGGTGCGGATGGTCTCGGAGCAGTTGGCCAGGCCCATGGAGATGGCCACAATCTCCGTGGCAACGCCTTTTTCCTTCAGGCGGACGGCCTCTTCGACGGCGATTTCGTCGAACGGGTTCATTGACATCTTCACGCCGGTGGTCTCGACGCCCGTGCCGTCCGATTTCACCCGGACCTTCACGTTGTAGTCAACCACACGCTTGACCGGGACGAGGATCTTCATGGTCTGCCTTGCCGCTTCCGAAATGATGGGGTGCGATGCAACGAAACGCGGCACCGCCCGCCGATGGCGCGGACCTTATGAGCGGGGCTCGGGCCAAGTCAAACCATCCTCAGTGTCGCATAGCCAGGATCAGAAGCGCGAACAACGCAAGGGTGACGCCCTGAAAGATCACCCGCCACCGCATGAGCTTGTTGGAGCGGGTGGGACTGCTGCCGGGCCGGGCAATGCCGACCATGCCTGCGAACAGGGTGCCCAGGGTGCCGAGCATACCGAGGACGACGAGGACTGTCAGAAAAGTAATCATACCTTGATATATGCCGAAATCCGCGCAGGAAAAGCCCCGCTGCCGTAAATCCGGCACAGTGCAAGTGCAGCAAATTGTTGACATCGAAGGGTGCGACATGATCCCAAACGCGACCATGAGAACATTCTTAGCCTGGTTTGCCACATTGTGCCTGGGCATGTGCGTCCTTGTCGGTGGCGTGCAGGCTCAAACGCCGCCATCGGCACACGCCGCCGCTGTCCCCCTGGCGCCGGCCCAGGCGCGTGCAGCTCTGGACGTGCTGCGTGACGATGCCCAACGGGCGAAGCTGATCAGTGTGCTGGATGCCATCGCCAAGTCGGGCCTCCAGGGACAGGGACAGGCGCCGGCGCAGGCGTCCGCTACCCCAGCCATCCCCGCTGCGGCGCCGGTAAAGCCCGATGAGAAACCGGCCGACAAGACTGCCGACAAGCCGGCTTCTCCCGTTATCGCCCTGACGCCGAACAGCGTGGGGGTCCAGTTGCTCTACGGCCTGTCCGAGCAGATTGCCGGTCTGTCCGACCAGGTGGTGCATGTGGTGCGCACCGTCAGCGATTTTCCGCTGCTCTGGACCTGGATCAACCGTCTTGCCACCGACCGGCCGACCCAGATCGCGATCACTGACGCGCTGTGGCGGATGCTGGTGGTGCTGGGTGCCGGGATCGCCGCCGAATGGATCGCGCGAAGGGCGCTGCGCCGGCCGATCGAGATGATCCGGGCGCGGGCGCCGGTCGTGCCAGGCCATGGCCTGGCAGAGGTTCAGGGCATCGCGGACGCCGAGGCCGGGCAGACCGAATGGATGCGAAGGCGCGCCTCTGCCGTGGGCCTGGTGCGCCGGTTCCCGTATATCGCGGCAGGTTTCGCGCTGGACCTGCTGCCGGTGCTGGTGGTTGTTGCCACCGGCTATGTGCTGCTGGCGGCCGGCATGGCTGGTGGGCTCACCTCCCGGCTGGTCATTCTGGCAATGCTGAACGGCTATGTGGTGTGGCGCCTGGTGGTGTCGGTGGCACGCGCCGTCGCATCGCCGGGCAGCGCCAAGCTTCGGCTGCTGCCCGTGGGCGATCATTCGGCGCGCGTCTTCCTGCGCGAGGTGGCGATGCTGTCGGCGGTGGCGGTGGCGGGCTATGCGATAGCGGAGGCCGGCCTGCTGTTCGGCCTGTTCCAACTGGCGCATGACGCGCTGCTGAAGCTGACGGCGCTGGTGGATTACGCG
>JAYTHH010000102.1:0-6331 GCA_043732745.1 Rhodospirillales bacterium | reverse complement strand
CGCCAACGCCGTCACGTGCCCCACTACGCGGCGCCATCCGGACCCATCGCCGTGCAGCGCCGCCAGCCGGTTGCGCAACGCCGCGTAGCCGACGATCAGCGCAAGCACCGCCGAAAAGCTCATTTGAAACGAAACGCCAACCACTTCGTTGGGGGCCAGCAACACGATGCAGACCATGGCCAGTGCCAGAGCGCGCAACGAGATGGCGCGACGGCCGACGAGCACGCCGAGCGTCACCAGGCTGGCCATGGCGAAGCTTCGAATGATAGGCACGTGCCCGCCGGTCAGCAGCAGATAGGCGGCACCCGCCGCCAGTGCGGTCACGGCCGCGATCGCCTTCAGCGGCCAAAACAGGGCGGCGCGTTCCGATAGGGCGAGCGTGAAGCGGGTGGCGCCGAAGATAAGGCCCATGACGATGCCGATATGCAGGCCGGCGATGGCCAGCAGATGGGCCAGGCCGGAATCCCGGAACGCGGCGCGGTCGGGCGCGGGAATTCCGGTGGTGGTGCCAGTCAGCAACGTAATCGCGATAGCGGCATCGGCGCCGGACAGCACACCTGCAACGCGCCCTGCGATAGTCTCGCGCAGGCGCTGCAGCCAGCCCGCGCCAGTGCTTGGCCTAGCCTGGAGCATCTCCCACGGATTGAGCGCCCGCCCAACCGCGCCGAGGCCGGAGAACCACGCGTCCCGCTGCAGATCCCAGCCGCCAGGGATCGCGGGGGGCGCCGGTCGCTGCAGCAAAGCGCGCACGCGGATGCGGTCCCCGGTCTCCAAAGGGCGATCATCCGGCGCCCGCAGCGTAATCCTGATGGCGCGTGGCAGGATCGGCCCGTCGTCGAACTGCGCTGGTACGAGAATGATCCTGCGGCCGGCCGGCAGGATCTCCACAGCACGGATGGTGCCGGCCACGATGGTGGCACGCGTCGGCACCTCGATCGTAGGAGGCGCGCGCCAAGTGGCGAACTGCGCGGAGCCAAAGCCCAGTGCGAGCGCGGCTGTCAGCAGGCAGGCGGCAAACGGGAAGCGCCAGGCGCGACCAACGACCGCCAGGGCAATCGCACCAAGAAACGGGAAAAGGGCTGCCCAGAGCGGCGGCTCCGACTTGAGTTCGAAATACCCCACCACCCCGGTGGACATCGCCACCGGTAGCCAAAGCGCGAAACGGCCGCGCTCGGCCTCGCACCACCGCTCGAAGCGCGCCTGAATCTCGGTGGCGAAACGATTGATCCGGGCTCCGCGCATGCCTGTACGCTAGACGCAACCGGGTGCATCGTCGCCTCCGTGCGCATACTTAATCAGGCCGCGCCCGTGCGCATGCCTGGTTCACATGCTATCAGCCGATCCGATCTCAGAGAGCCCAAAATGACCGTCCGTACACGCTTCGCGCCTTCGCCCACCGGCCTGCTGCATATCGGCGGCGCCCGCACGGCGCTGTTCAACTATCTGTTCGCCCGCCACGAAGGGGGCGAATTCCTGCTGCGGGTGGAAGATACCGATCGCGAGCGCAGCACCGATGCCGCGACACAAATGATCCTTCAAGGGCTGGAGTGGCTGGGCCTGCGCCATGACGGGCAGACCGTGTTCCAGTCGACCCGTCAGGCGCGGCATGTCGAGGTGGCGTTGCAGATGCTGGCGGCCGGGCGCGCGTACCGCTGCTATCTCAGCCCCGCCGAACTGACCGCGATGCGCGAGCAGGCCGCCGCCGAGAGGCGGCCTTTTCGCCTCATCAGCCCGTGGCGGGACCGCGATCCCGCAGAGGCCCCGCCCGACATCAAGCCGGTGATCCGTGTGCGCGCGCCGCAGGACGGAGAAACGGTGGTGGATGATATCGTCCAGGGCCAGGTGCGTGTGGCCAACGCAGAGATGGACGATCTCATCATTCTGCGCAGCGACGGCACGCCCACCTACCTGCACGCCGTGGTGGTCGATGACCACGACATGGCTATCACGCATGTGATCCGCGGCGACGACCATCTGACCAACACGTTCCGCCAGATCCTGATCTATCAGGCCAATGGCTGGGCGCTACCCAAATTCGCCCATATTCCGCTGATCCATGGGGCGGATGGCGCCAAATTGTCGAAACGACACGGCGCCGTCAGCGTGCTTGAATTCCGCGAGCAAGGATTCCTGCCGGAGGCGCTGTGCAACTATCTGCTGCGCCTCGGCTGGGGACATGGCGATACCGAGCTCCTCGATATGGACGAGGCGATCAAGCTTTTTACGCTTGAGGCGGTGGGCCGGGCTGCGAGCCGGATGGACTATGCCAAACTGACCCACGTGAACGCACATTATATGCGGCTGGCCGATGATGGCAGGCTGGCGAATGAGGTGGCGGCACGGCTTGGCATCACCGACGAAGCGGTGCGGGCGCGCGTGCTGGCGCTGATGCCGGGACTGAAGGAACGTGCGCGGACCCTGGTGGAGCTGGCGCAGTCTGCTGCGTTTCTGGCGTTAACTTTGCCGCTCGCCTTCGACGCCAAGGCGCAGGCGCTGCTCACCGACGAATCTCGCGCGATGCTGGCGCAGGTGGCCGACGCCCTGGCGGCGTCGGATTTCTCACAACCCGCCATCGACGCGGTGCTGCGTGAGACCGCTGAAGCAACCGGGCGCAAGCTGGGCCAGGTGGCGCAGCCGATCCGCGCGGCGTTGACGGGCACGACAACAAGTCCGCCAATCGATGCAACGTTGATGGCGTTGGGCCGCAACGAGGCCTTGGCCCGAATTCGGGCTGCTGCCGCGTAGGATGGACGAAATCCACCACCCCAATCGCAAAGCCGAGAAGGTGGACTTCGTCCCTTCCTACGGCGTGGTCAGGTGGTCCCGAAACCGGTTGCGCAGCGTGAGTTTGTGAACCTTCCCCGTGGCGGTATGGGGAAGTTCGTCCACGACCACCACGCCGTCCGGAAGCCACCATTTCGGGATCTTGCCGTCGTATATCGTCAGCACCTCAGCGGGATCCAGCGTGCGGCCGGGGCGGGGAACAACGACGAGCAAAGGCCGCTCGGTCCATTTTGGATGGCTGGCAGCAACGATCGCGGCCTCCGCCACGTCAGGGTGGGAAACGGCGATGTTCTCCAACGTGATCGAGCTTATCCATTCGCCGCCAGACTTGATCACGTCTTTCGAGCGGTCGGTGATCTCCATCGTGCCATCCGCGTCGATGGTGGCGACGTCGCCGGTGGCGAACCAGCCATGCTCGTCGCATGCGCTGCCCGGCTCCTGCCCCCAATAGGCGCTGGCGACCCAGACGCCGCGGACCACCAGATTGCCTTGCGCCACGCCGTCCCACGGCAGTTCGGCGCCGCTGTCGTCCACAATTTTCATGTCGATGCCGAAGATTCCCCGCCCCTGTTTCTCCAGGTGACGCAGCTTCGCATCGCCTTCGAGGCCGATGGTTGACGGCAGCGGCGCGTTCATAGTGCCCAGCGGGCTGGTCTCACTCATGCCCCAGGCGTGGTCGACGCGCACGCCATATTCGCGCTCGAAGGCTTCAAGCAGCAAACGCGGGCAGGCGGATCCGCCGATGACGAGGCGATTGACCGTCTCAAGCCGCGCGCCACTGCTGCGCAGGTGTTGGAGCAGGCCGAGCCAAACGGTGGGCACGCCGGCCGACATCGTGACGCGCTCATCGTTCATCAGCGTGGTGAGGCTGAGCCCGTCCAGATGCCGGCCCGGCATGATCAGCGACGCACCGGTGGCCGGCGCCGCGTAGGGCAGGCCCCAGGCGTTGACGTGAAACATTGGAACAACGGGCAACACACGGTCGGTCGCGCGCAGGCCGAAGACGTCGGGTGCTGCGATCGCCATGGCGTGAATGACGGTGGAGCGATGGCTGTAGAGCACGCCCTTGGGCTTGCCGGTGGTGCCGGACGTGTAGCAGAGCGCGGCCGCGGTGCGCTCGTCGAATTCCGGCCAGACATATTCGTCGGTGGCCGCTTCCATCAGGTCTTCGTAGCAGAGCAGCGCCATGCCGGCGGGCAAAGTAAGCGTGGGCATCTCGGCACGGTCGCACAGGAAGACGACGGCGCGAACTGATCGGGTGATATCGGGCGCGATGGCGTCGATCAGGGCGGCAAAGCTGGTTTCGGCGAAGATGACGCTGTCGGCGGCGTCGTTCATGATGAAGCCGATATCGGGGGCGCCGAGCCTGGGGTTGATGGTGTGGCAGATCGCCTGCATGCCGGAGATCGCGTAGTACAGCTCCATATGCCGGAAGCCGTTCCAGCCGAGCGTGGCGACGCGGTCTGCGGGTTTGATGCCGAGGGCCTGCAGCACCCGGACGAGGCGGCGGGCGCGGGATTCGAGATCCGGGTAGCGATAGCGGTGGATGGAGCCGTCGACGTTCTTGGAGACGATGTCCGACGCCGTGTGATTGCGTGCGGCATAACGGATGATCGACGAGATCATCAGCGGTCGGTCCTGCATCAGCCCAAACATTCAGCTCTCCCCGATGTCGCCGCGTTTGTGGACGGCGTATCGGGGGAGCCTACATAATCCCGGCCGAGATCATAGCCAAATCAGAGATGGGTCTGGATGAAGCCTTTGATCAGTGGCGCGATCTCGGCGGTGAAGCGGCGGCCGTTGAACAGGCCGTAATGGCCGACGCCCTTCTGTTCATGATGCATCCGCATCGTCTCAGGCAATGAGGTGGTCAGCGCGTGGGCCGCACGGGTTTGGCCAATTCCCGAAATATCGTCCCGTTCGCCTTCGATGGTTAGCATGGCGGTGCGGGTGATGGCGCCGGGGTTCACGATATCGCCGTGATAGGTGAACAGGCCGCGCGGCAGGCGATGGTTGAGGAACACGGACTCGATGGTCTGGAGGTAGAACTCGGCGGAGAGGTCCATCACCGAGCGATATTCGGTGTAGAAGGCGCGCTTGGATTCAAGCGACGAGCCGTCCCCCTCCACCAGATGCATGAACATCTTCCGGTGCGCGTCCATGTGGCGTTCCATGTTCATTGCCATGAAGCCGGCGAGCTGCAGGAAGCCGGGATAGACCTTGCGCATGAAACCGCGTGGGCCGAACGGGACGCGCTGGATGACGGTTTTTTCGAACCACTCCAGATCGTGCTTGCCGGCGAAATCGTTGACCGCAGTCATGCCTTCGCGCGTGTCGATCGGGCCGCCGATCAAGGTCATGCTACGGGGGGCGAGGTCCGGTTCGCGCTCGTTCATCACGGCGACGGCGGCCAGCACCGGCACGGCGGGCTGGCAGACCGCGATGATGTGGGTTTCGGAGCCGAGTAGCTTCACGAAATCGATGAGGTAGTCGATGTAGTCGTTGAGATCGAACCCGGGGCCGCCGATCGGCATCTCCCGCGCGTCTTTCCAGTCGGTGATATAGACGTCGTGGTCGGCCAGGAAGCCGGCGACCGTGCCGCGCAGCAGGGTGGCGTAGTGGCCGGACATCGGCGCCACGATGAGCAGCTTGGGGTCGGACGGCCGATCGGTAGCGCGACGGAAGCGCTTCAGGTCGCACCAGGGCAGCGCCAGCGTGATCTCCTCGGTGATGGCGACCGCTTCGCCATCGATGTCGACGCTGGTAAGGCCGAATTCCGGCTTTGGGAATGTGCGTGTGGTGTGCTCGAAACTGTCGAGCGCTGCATGGGTCAGGCGACCCAGCGTGGTGGGGCGCCACGGGTTATGCGGGCTGTCCAGCACCTGAAGCGCCGTGGTCGCCAGAGCGCGTAGCGGTGCCAGACTGGCACGCTGCATTTCGTAAAGCGCATAAAGCATCAAGGCTGTTGTCCTGATTTCCGGAGATACATTCACCCGCATACTCGGGGCATCAATCTTGCCGGTATATGAGATGTTCCATAAGAAAGTAATAAGATCAAGGCAAGCCGTTGCCGAATTTCACGAGGAGAACCCTGCATGGCCGTCGCAATATCCAAAAATGGTGACGTGGCGGTGCTCCTACTAGACTCTCCGCCGGTCAATGCTGTTTCGCCAAAGTTGGCGGAGGCGCTGGGCAAGGCATTGCGGGCCGCTTTAAGCGATCCCGGCGTCAAGGCGATCGTTCTGGGTGGCGTTGGGCGGGGTTTCTCCGCGGGTGCGGATATCGGGGACTTCGACCGGCCTGACACCAGCGGGGCCAGCATGCGGGCGCTGATGGCGGCGCTCGACTCGGCGGATAAGCCGGTGGTGGCGGCGTTGTATGGATTTGCGCTGGGGGGCGGGTTGGAGATCGCCATGGCCGCGCATTGGCGCGTGGCGGTGCAGGGCACTTGGATTGGTCTGCCAGAGATAAATCTCGGATTGTTGCCAGGCGCCGGCGGCACCCAGCGCCTGCCCCGGCTTGTGGGCGTGGCGAGGGCCTTGGAGCT
>JAYTHH010000101.1:0-1825 GCA_043732745.1 Rhodospirillales bacterium | reverse complement strand
CAGTCGATCAACCTCGCGCGCGACCAACTCATCTAGCAACGCGTCGTTCGGAAGCCGCAAGCCGGATATCTCGGCCGCATAGCGTGCCGCCACCGCTTCTGCTGCAGTCGGCGGGCTCAAGCCTTGATGATAGTACTCCGCCATCGCTGCCATCTCCTGCGAAAGCGTCTGCTGCAAAAGATGCTCGCTCATGGCACGCGCCGCCGATGGCGCACCCGCTGCCCCAGTTCGATAGGTCAGCACGTCATGGCTTTGCGCCGCTCGCGGCCGACCAGCCCATCATGCTGATCTCAAACTGGCTGCCGATGGCCACCGGCAGTTCCGCCACCCGCGCGATCAAACTGGTCTGGGTCTCGTCCATCTGCAGGACCTGGGCGGCAAGCGCCTGCAGCGCCTCGGCGACCGGCGAAGGCCCGGTGTCTTGCGTAGCGGCTCCGAAGATGTCCGCGAGCATTTCCGACTGTGCCAGGTTTGCCTCCAGCAGATCATTCAGGACCGTCAGCATGTTCTGCTGAACCTCACGCTGCTCGCCCAGCTGCGCCGCGATGGCGGTCACGGTGTCGGAGAGGTGCGCCAGATAGGCACAGTCTTGGGTGACTGCCATCGTGTTTCCTGTTGTTTGATGCGCACAACTGCGGCCCGATATCCCGGGAGAAATAGTGTCACACAATCGTGCGCGCTCAAGGTGCGACTTACAAGCATTACCCGCCTAGGGTGACTTGGTCTGTAAGAATTGCTGAAAGTCAGACACAAATAAAACCACTTCAAATAGGGAGCTATCGAGGGATCATTCGAGGGACCGCTATTAGGGAGCTATCGAGGGAACATTCCAGGGAGCGCTCTAATGAACCACGCCATCGATTTAGAGGATGACAATGACTGTGACAGGCATCAAAGTCTCATCCAATGCTGCCACAATACCGGCCGACAATGCCGGGTCTTCGAAGAAGCGCCGGCGCGACCGCGGTGAGTTGGAGACACAGGCCAGAACCTTCGGGACGGACTGGAAAGTGGGCGACCGCGTCATGACATGGCTTCACCGCCACGAGGGTCAGCTCAACGAACTCAGCCATCTCGTCAAGGACGGATGGTCCTGGGCGGATATCGGGCGCGCCATGCACATCGCGGGTATCGCCTATCGAACAGGCGCGCCGATGACGGATGTCATTCTCCGCAAAAAGGCCACTGAAGCCAGATCGGCCAACAACGCAAAGAGCGCCCGGTCTCAAGAAGCCGTTGGTCCACTTGTAAGCGACGGCGTGACGACGCCAGCCCGGCAACAAGCCCCGGTTCGCTCTCCCCCAGTCCGAACCTCGCCACCGCCGACGCAGGCACCAATCGAGGCCGAGGAACCGGAATTCAAGCCGGCCAGCTTCATCAAATACCCTCGGAGGGAACCTCCGGAGACGCCGCCACCGCAGGCACCGGCAATCGCCTCCCCTGCCCTGCCCGCAGAAATCGACGTCGCTGCCGTTATCGCCAGATTCATCAGCAGAAAATAGCAGCTGCAGAAAAGGACATTGATCATGGCTGACCCGACCATCAACAAGCCTTCGAACTTCACCCCTCTGCATGACAACTGGCTGAGCACGGCCGCCCGACCCGCCAAACCCGCACCAGCCTTCACCTTCGGACACGACGACGATAGCGGCCCCGAACTGGAGATTCTGGGTGCCGGCACCAAGGCCGCGAGCCAGATCGCGCCCACGCATGCCGTCAAACACCAACTCATGAGCCATGTCCCGGCGCCACCCTTTCAGCCGACGCTGCAAGGTCCGCAATAAGCCAACCGGATATCTGCCAGGCTGTTCATTCTGAAGCCGTT
>JAYTHH010000100.1:0-1825 GCA_043732745.1 Rhodospirillales bacterium | reverse complement strand
CGGCTAGAACGTTTTCATTGCCGAGCACGGCTGTGAAATGCTCGAGGCTGATCTGGCTCCAGCTGGTGCCGTCGACCACCGGGTCTCCGCCGGTGAGTGCGCCGATGAGGAGCATGGCGACGGGATAGATGACGAGGAAGGCGAGGATCGCGAGCAGCAGCGCGCTCCAGAGCCAGGCCAGGGTCTGTGCGGAGATCCGGTTTGACGTGTGGCGCCCGGCATGCGGCAAGGCGATCGGTCGGGCCAGGGTCTCCATCCATTTCCTCTGCCGTGGCGCGTTCGTCGCCGTTTGGCGGAAGCGTAACATCCACCGGCAGCCTGATCCAGCGACGGTTTGCATCGGGTTTAAGATTTGGGGCCACGTTTTGGCCTGCAGTCATGGCATGAGATAGTCTGCGTTCTGTGGGTAACATTTCCAATGTAAACGCAACAATTGACATCGTTTTATAAATTACTGTCAGCTTAAGGCTAGGTTATCTCGGTTAAAGGCTGCAGAATAAGTGTCAACTTGGTCTAAAAATTCGCGTTTCATTGTCATTATCGAGGTGTTGTTGGATCATGTCCAGTCATAAAGCAGAATTCGATCGGATTTGTTGTTCTGTCCAAAAAACACCTTGGATGATCGCCATCGGATCGCTCCAGTCATCATCCGACCTCAAGAAAAACAGGGGATAAACCATGACCATGTGGCTGGTGCGCGCCGGCAAGGCCGGGGAGAAGGAATTATTCGCGCTTCAGCACGACGTCGCCGTGATCGGTTGGCAGGAACTGCCGGATCTTGCGACCTGCGACGACCGAGATGCGTTGATCGGCCTTTTGCAGGAGGCCTATCCGACCGAACGCCGCAAGACGCTGGTCAGCTGGCAAAACCAGATCTGGCCGATCCGCGATACCATGCAGGTGGGTGATCTCGTGGCGCTGCCGCTGAAATCGCGCGCCGCGATCGCGTTTGGAACGGTGTCTGGTGACTATGCCTATCGGGGGGACCTGCCCGGTGGGCCGCAGCACACGAGACCCGTGACCTGGACGGCGCAAATCCCGCGGTCCGAGTTCGACTCCGACATGCTGTTCTCGTTCGGTGCCTTCATGACGGTCTGCCGCATCGCCCGCAACGACGCCGAACTGAGAATACGTGCCATGCTCGACCAGAGCGCCTGGCCCGCCGCCGCCGACCCGGCACAACCAACGCCCCGGGTGACCGGCAGCAACCTGCGTGCGTCTTCGCGCGGCCCGATGCCGCTGACGCAGAGTGAACTGGCGGCGCATTCCACCGCGCAGATCCGCGACCGCATCGCGCAACGGTTCAAGGGCCATCGCCTGGCCGAACTGGTGGGTGCGCTGTTGGAATCGCAGGGCTACCACGCCCGCGTCAGCCCGCCGGGCATCGATGGCGGGGTGGATATATTGGCCGGGCGTGGGCCGCTGGGCATGGATCCGCCCCGGCTTGTGGTGCAGGTGAAGTCCCAGGACACCAAGCTGGATGTGCGGGTGCTGCGCGAGTTGTCGGGCGTGATGGGCCGGTTTCAGGCGGATCAGGGGCTGCTGGTGGGCTGGGGTGGGTTCAACCAGGCCGTCCGAGCCGAGGCGCAGGGCGATTATTTCCGATTGCGGCTGTGGGATGCCGATGATGTGGTGCAGTCGGTGGGCGCCGAATATGCCCGGCTTCCGGCGGCGATCCGCGCGGATATTCCGCTGAAACAGGTCTGGACATTGGCGCCGGAGGCTACGGAGGCGGCCCTGCCGGCCCCGGCGCCGCAATCGGCTGCGTCTGCGGTTGCATTTGGTGCCTTACAAGGATCAGGCCGGGCCGGCGCGCATTGACGGA
>JAYTHH010000099.1:0-1828 GCA_043732745.1 Rhodospirillales bacterium | reverse complement strand
TTGTTGCTTAACACCGAAATCCTTGCCTGGTGGAACGGCGAAGTGGACCAGGGGCTGGGCGAGGTCGAAGAGGTTTCGTGCAAAATCCATGCAGAGGGTTTACTGCCCACTGAGCCTGAGCGCAAAAAGACCTAGCAGATCAATTGGTTAATCTGGAGCGGGCGATGGGATTCGAACCCACGACCCCAACCTTGGCAAGGTTGTGCTCTACCCCTGAGCTACGCCCGCATTCCAGTCTCAGTTGCCTTTCCCGAAGCCGCCCACGTTGGGCAATCGAGTGGCGAGGCGCGGGTTCTAGGCGTGATTTTCGAACGATGCAAGAGGCTGCGCGCGCTGTTGTGCAACTCTGCCTTGCCGACCGTGATTTTTCATGGCTTGTGCGAAGCCAACCGCGCGACATCTAACGTTGAACGGCAAGCAACGAAGCGAGCATCGGCATGGACTACATCATCGGTCAAAATCCGCCTGCACCCGCAGCAGGTGCACAAACCGCACCCGGCGCGGCTGACGTCTTCATCGTCGATGGCACCGAGGCGAGTTTCATGGCCGACGTCATCGAGGCGTCGCGTGTTCTACCGGTCATGGTCGATTTCTGGGCCACCTGGTGTGGCCCGTGTCGCCAGTTGACCCCCATGCTTGAGAAGGTGGTTCATACCGCCGGCGGGCGCGTTAAGCTTGTGAAGCTCGACGTCGACAAGGCGCCTAATCTCGTCGCACAGCTCAGCCGTATGGGACTGCCGCTGCAGTCCATCCCCACTGTGGTAGGGTTTTGGCAGGGCCAGATCGCCGACATGTTCCAGGGTGCGCAAACCGAGTCGGAGGTGAAGCGGTTCACCGAGGCGCTGCTGAAGCTGGCGGGCGCCGCCATGCCGACAACCGATCTCATCGCCGAGGCCAAGCTGGCCATCGAGGCCGGCCAGCCCGAGCAGGCGGCCGAGCTTTACAGCGCCGTGCTCGATCAGGACCCGGAGAGCCCGGAGGCCTGGGGCGGCTTGATCCGCACCATGCTGGCGCTGGGCGACGAGGCGCAGGCCGAGGAGGCGCTGGGCCAGGTTCCGGAGAAGATCGCCGGGCATGCTGAGATTGTGGGCGCCCGCAGCGCGCTGGATCTGGCGATCGAAGGCCGGGCGGCAAAGGGGCAACTGTCGAGCCTGGAGGCACGCCTCGCGGTGGACCCAGGGGATCATCAGGCCCGCTTCGATCTGGCCACTGCATACAACGCCATGGGCCGCCGCGAGGACGCGGCAGACGCTCTGCTAACGGTGCTGAAGGCCAATCGTGGGTGGAACGAGGGCGCCGCGCGCCTGCAACTGCTGAAATTCTTCGAGGCCTGGGGGATGGACGATGCCACCACCCTGGCCGCCCGCCGCAAACTTTCAACGCTTCTGTTCAGCTGAGCCGGCCGGACACGCCCCCTTGCACCCTCGCCTGGAACTAATTGACATGAAGGATCTGCAGCCGCGCATTGGAGACCTCCCCGAGATCTGTCCAGTGTTTCCGCTGACCGGCGCGCTGTTGCTGCCGGGCGGCCATCTGCCGCTGAACATCTTCGAGCCGCGCTACCTGGCGATGACCGAAGACGCATTGGCGGCCGGGCGCATGTTTGCGATGATCCAGCCGAACGTGGATCAGAAACCGGTGGCGCAGGGGCCGGTGCTGTACAAGGTCGGCTGCCTCGGCCGGCTGTCCAGCTTCAGCGAGACCGATGACGGGCGCTATCTGATCACCCTGGCCGGCCTGATCCGCTTCGATGTGATCGAGGAGGTGGAAATGCTGCGCGGCTATCGCAGGGTGCGGGCGGATTTCCGCAGATTCGTCACAGATCTGG
>JAYTHH010000098.1:0-6370 GCA_043732745.1 Rhodospirillales bacterium | reverse complement strand
ATCTGCAACTGGATCAGGACCCAGTCGTGCTGGCGCATTTCGCCCGCTTTACCCGGATCCACGCGGCCTTGATGTCGTTGTGGCGGCGGTTGGCGGATGAGGCGGTGGCGACGGGGCTGCCGATGCAGCGGCCGCTGTTCCTGCATTTTGCCGACGATCCCGATTGCTTCGCCGTGCAGACCGCGTTTCTGCTCGGAGCAGATCTGCTGGTGGCACCCGTGCTCGAAGCGGATGCCATCACGTGTTCGGTCTACCTCCCGAAAGGCTGCAATTGGGTGCATATCTGGACCGCGAGCGTCTTCGCCGGCGGTCAGACCGTGTCCGTAGAGGCGCCGATCGGGGCGCCGCCGGTGTTCTGTCGTGCTGGATCGGCCGACCAAGCCCTGTTTCGGACGATGGCCAGCAATGCGTAATTCAATTTCGGCCACAATGATGGACGGTGGGGCCGCACCCTACCTTGTTATGCCGACTATCGGATCAGGGCTTCGGGGCGGTGCTCGTCTGGGGCTGCGCAAGGTCGGTCCGCTGTGGGACGGGCGCCGGCGCACCGGGAGCGCCCTGCAGGATCACGCCGCCACCCTGATAGGCTGCGTTGGCTTCCGGCGTGTATGGGCCTTTGTCATTCGGCTTGATATTGGTCGGGTGCATCGTCTGTGCCTGCGCGGCAGCGTCGGTCGCGGGCGTCGGAGCCTGCACCGGTTGGGCCTGGGCGGCGAAGCCGGCGAGGGTCACTGCGGCGGCAAAAATAAAGGGGCGCATGGAGTTGCTCCGGCTGAGGGTGGGGCGCGTCTTCCACGATAACGCGCCACTCGGGCGTTGGTGCCCTACACCCGAAGCCGCAGCAGGCTGACCGCCATTGCCACCAGCGCGGCCGCCGAGCCGACCATGATGGCGAGATGCGCGCCCTCGCCCACGCCTGCTGCCTCGGTGAAGCCGAAGGTTACGGCCACCAGTGCGGCACCCAGCGTCTGTCCGAGCAGTCTGGCGCTGGACAGCACGCCGCTGCCGGCGCCGGAGCGCGCGCGTGGGGTGGAGGCGATCAGCAGGCGATTGTTCGGCGCCTGGAACAGCGCAAAGCCGCCGCCGCACATCGCCATGCGCCAGGCGACGTTCCACCATGCGGGATTTGCCGGAATGTTGGCGACCGCGAACAGCCCCAGGCCGAGCACCAGCAGGCCCAGCCCGCCGAGCTTGCCGGCCGGAATGTGTCGGACAGCCGGCCCGCGATGGGCGCCATGATCGCCGCTGTCACCGGCCACGGCGTGATCAGCAGACCGGTATCGACGGTGGACAGGCCGCCGGCCTCGAACAGGAAGGGCATCGAGACGAAGGCCATGCTGGCGGCCACGAACGAGCAGACCGAGGTCAGCACGCTCAGCGAGAACGCCGGAATGGCGAACAGCTCCACCGGCAGGATGGGCGCGCGCATTCCAAATTGGGAGCGCACGAAGACCACACCTATGGCCGCAGCGGCCGCGAGTTCGGCCATGACCAGCGGGGCAGACTGGCCATGCCCGATGCCATCGACGCCCGCGATGAACAGGCCGAACATGGCCGCGTTCAAGCAGGCGCTGCGCCAGTCGAACCGGTGCGTGGCCAAAGGTGTTGCCGGCAGCGTGCGGATCATGGCGATGGCCGCAATGCCGATCGGCACGTTGATGAAGAACAGATAGGGCCAGGGCGCCACCGTCAGGATGGCCGCTGCAAGGGATGGCCCCGCGGCGGCGGACACCGACACCACCAGGCCGTTGATGCCCATGCCGCGGCCGAGTTCTGCACGCGGGAAAATAAAGCGCACCAGAGCGGTGTTCACGCTCATTAGCCCCGCCGCGCCGAAGCCCTGGATCACCCTGGCGATCGCCAGCATCGGCAGGCTTGCGGACAAGGCGCATGCCAGAGAAGCGACAGTGAAGATGGTGACGCCCCAGCCATAAACTCGCCGGTAGCCGTAGATGTCGCCCAGCGAGGCCAGCGGCAGCAGTGAGATGGTGATGGCGAGCTGATAGGCGTTCACCACCAAGATGCTCTGGGCCGGCTGAATGTGCAGGTCGGACGCGATACTGGGCAGCGCGATGTTGGTGATCGAGCCGTCCAACACCGCCATGGCGATTACCATCGACTGCGCCATGAGCGCCTAGCGTCGCCGCCCTGGCGGCAGGCCATCCATTTCAATCATGCGGGTTCCATCAGCGGCTTGGCGAGATCAGGGTCGCCCGATCACGATCGTCACGCGGCGGCTTTCCTGGCTGTCGAGCGTGAACGGCACCGCGCCCACTTCACGCCGCGCGATGCGCGTGACCGGCACGGCGTTCGACGTCAGGCCCCTGATGACGTTCTGCACGCGGGTACGGGTGATCTCGGCATTTGCTTCCGGTGTTCCGTTCTTGTCGGCGAAGCCGTCCACCTGGATCAGCATGTCAGGGTTATCGAGCGCATACGCGGCGGCATTGACCACGACCTGCCTCGCCGCCGTGTCGTCCAATGTTACGGCGTCCGCCTGGAAGAACACCACGAAACGCTGGCCGGACGCGCTGAAGAAGGCGCAGGCGCCGGGAAGCAGAAGCAGGGCCAGGAGAATGGTGCGGCGCATGAAATGATTCCTTTTCGACAAATTTTGGGCATCACCGGCGCAACGATACGGCGCCTGAGCCGAGTCACCGGGTGAACCACGAAGTTCCGCGCCGACTCCGTGAAATCCCTACGACAAACCGCTGCGCGTGGCGAATGGTTGTGTCGGGCTCGGCGATCGCCATATTAAAGGAGATATAACGCCGCATGACGCACGCAGCCCCAGGAAGCCAGACGAAACCGATGTCAGACCCCGATTGGGAAATCCCGCAGAATCTGCAGCCGGAGCCGGACGATTACGGGTACGACCTCGAGGCCGCCTTGCGGGCCGTGGTCAATCTCCGGGCCGGAGTGCCGGCGGACGCCTTCACCGCGGAAACGTTGGGCACCGAGCGGATCGGCAGCGGCGTGGTGATCCAGGCGCCCGGCGCGCCGGATGGATTGGTGCTGACCATCGGCTATCTGATCACCGAGGCCGAGACGGTCTGGCTTGTGGCCTCTGACGGCCGCGCCGTGCCCGGCCATGCGCTGTCCTATGACCAGGCGACCGGTTTCGGCCTTGTGCTGGCGCTGGGCAAACTGGATGCGCCGGGGCTGGAGCTTGGCGACTCCGACAAGCTAAAACTGGGAGACACCGTGGTGATGGCCGCCGGCGGCGGGCGCGCGCGGGCGATGGAAACCAAGGTGGTCGGCCGCCAGGAATTCGCCGGCTACTGGGAATACGTACTGGACGAGGCGATCTTCGTGGCCCCCGCACATCCATTCTGGAGCGGTGCGGCGTTGATCGGGCCTGATGGCAAGTTGGCCGGCACCGGCTCGCTGATCCTGCAGCAGGGCGACGGCAGCGGGCAGCGCGCCGATATGAACATGGTGGTGCCGATCAACCTGTTGCGGCCGATCCTGGACAAGATGCTGACCACCGGCACATCGGGCATCCCGCCACGCCCTTGGCTCGGACTGTTCGTGATGGAGAGCGAGAACGGGCTGGTGGTGGGCGGCATGGCTGATGGTGGCCCCGCCGATCGCGCCGGTATCCGCGCCGGCGATCGCATTTTGGGGTTTGGCGACGAGGAGATCACTGAAGTGGCCAGCCTGTGGCGCCATGTGTGGTCCGCCGGCAGCCCCGGCGTGCAGGTGCGCCTGCAGGTGGCGCGCGACGATTCAACCCTCATGGTGCGCGTGACAACGTCGGACCGCACAAAGTTTCTGCGCACGCCCTTAATGCATTAGTAAAGTGCGCCCGACCCACTGGGTCGGGCGACACCGACGTCCCCTAACGCTGGCGCCAGGGCAGATTGTCGGCTTTCCACCCAGCCGTCACCCCACGATGCCCCGCGCCATCGGGAGGCCCCTCGAACCCATCCGAAATGTTGTAGGAATGCGGAAACCCCGCGTCGATCGCCGCCTGGGCGGCGGCCATCGAACGCACGCCGCTGCGGCACAAGAAATAGATCTTGTTTTCCGGCTTGAGCCCGGCCTGCTTCATCTGATCGGTGAAGGCGGCGTTGACCTGCATCGACGGGAACAACTGCCACGGGATCAGCGCCGGTGCCTTGTTGGCTGCGGACAGGTCGGCGATCCCCACGAAATTCCATTCGGCGTCGGTGCGGACATCGACCATCTGCGCGTCTGGATCGGTGCGCAGGGCGTCCCAGACGGCGGGTGGGGCTACGTTGTCGACCATGTTCTCTATCCCGATGATATGCACTTGCATCGCATGCGCGGGGCAGCTGTTCAATCCGCTAGGCCCTGCAGCCGGGTGAGTTCTGCGCTGAAGCGGCTGGCTGCGACCTCCGGCGGCCAGGGACGCCAGGGCTCCTCGTTGTAGATCGACGCCAGCACGTCGACCGGGCCCGGGGCGGCACGGATGCCGAGCGTGTCGCGCACCTCTCGTGGGGTCCAGCCGGCTACATAGACGGCTTCGGCGGCTGCGGCTGCGATGTCGGCCTGCTTGTGGGCCTTCTTGTCGGCGGCGGTCCACGGTGGCAGGCGGTAGCGCTGCGCCACCACGGCGGCCAGCCGCGCCTGCAGTTCGGAGAAGGCGGGGCCGAGGAATGGCTTGAGCGGCGAGATGCAGTCGAAGTTGATGAGGCCCTCCTCGGCGTCATGCAGCAGCTCGCGCAACTGATCCGGCGCCGACAGCGGATGCGTGCGCCGACGCCGCTCCAGCACCGCCAGCGAATGCTGCGCCACCGATAGCGGGGCGCCGGGCCAGATCGAGTGGCCGCCCCAGCGGAAGGTTCGCGACAGGCCGGTGGCGAGGTCGTCGTCCGTCCAGTCGAGCGGGGTGGGCGCCAGTAGATCCAGCCGGCGCCCGCTCGGCAGCCGAACCCAGGCGCGGGCGTGGGCGCGGGCGCGGGCGTGGGGGAATTCGGTGCTCACCGCAGCCGCCGCACCGCAAGCACGGCGCCGATCGGGGCGAGAGTGAACAGTGCGAACAGCCAGGACGCCGCGTGGGACGGCGTCTGCGCCACGTTGGCAACGTTGGTGACCATGCCGCCCAACGCCGAGCCGAAGGCGTTGCCGACCATGATGACCGTGGTGATTGAGGCGCTGGCGAGATCGCGCTCGTCCTCGGGCGCGTAGGCGAACACGGCGGCGCCCAGATGCGGCCAGCACATGCCGATGCCGGCGCCGATCGCGGCCAGGCCGGCCCCCATGGCGGACAAAGCGAGGAGGCTGGACGCATCCCGCATCGGCATCAGCATGAACAGCATGAACAGTCCGGCCGCCATCGCCAGCGGCCCGATCCGCAGCATCATCGCCCGCCCGTCGCTGGCGGCGCTGGTGATTGATGCCACCGACCAGCCGCCGGACATCAGCGCGGACAGGTAGCCCGCGTGCAGCGGCGACATGCCGTGCAGCACTTGCAGGAAATAGGGCACGAATATCTCGCTGTTCACGCCGAGCAGAAGCAGCAGCATCGCGAGATAGACGCCGCCCAGCTTTGTTGCCGGATCGCAGGCTCCGCGCGGCAGCACCCGGGCGGGGCCGCGCGCTTCCAGCCGGCGAAAGACCAGCAGGCCCACGGCGGCGCCGGCGAGCCCCAGCGCATTCAGCCATGGGTCGGTCGCCATGCTGCCGGTGGACACCGCAAGCGCGCTGGCGGCCAGCAGGGCAAGACCGATGCGCGAGACCGGCATCGCGGGGCCCGAGGGGCGGGCCATGCCGCGAGGCAGATTGGCCTCAACGAGAAGAAGCAGGATTGGCGTCAGCCCGAGCAGACTCCAGAACGCCGCGCGCCATGCGTCGTATTGCGCGAAGATCCCGCCGATGGCGGGGCCGCCCAGGGTCGCGATGCCCCAGGCGACCGACACCACCGAGAAGGCGCGTGACCAGAGCGGCTGCGGGAACAGCACGCGGACCATCGAGAACGACAGCGCCGACAGGATACCTGCGCCGAAGCCTTGCACCAGGCGCCCCAGCAGCAGCACAGCCATCGACGGCGCGGCGGCACATATCAGGCAGCCGAGAGCGAAACAGCCGAGTGCCACGCGATAGCTTTGTCGGATGCCGATGCGCCGCATCAGCTGCGCCGTGTTGGCGCCGCCCATCAGCGAGGCCACCACATAAAGCGTGGTGCTCCACGCGAAATAGCGCAGCCCGCCGATCTCGTGCACCACGCTGGGCAGGATGGTGGTGACGATGAACACATTGACGGCGTGCATGCTGATGCCGCCGCCGACCACGGCGCAGCGACCGGCATTGCCGCCGCGTAGCAGGTCACTCCAACGCTGTGCCATCTATCCCCCCAAACTTGCCCCGACACATGCCCGGCCTTATCCACGCAGGCAAGCGTTGG
>JAYTHH010000097.1:0-6381 GCA_043732745.1 Rhodospirillales bacterium | reverse complement strand
AGAGGCTGGCGCGCCGGCCGTTGTCCGAGCTCGATCCCGGCTTCGGGCTTTGCTTCCGGCCGGACCCGTCCGCCTGCGCCGCCACCGAATTCTGCCACTGGCGCGGTCGGGTGATGCAAGGCGAGGTGCATGACGAGAACGCCTTTGCGATGGGTGGTGCTGCCGGCCATGCCGGGCTGTTCGGCAGTGCCGACGCAGTGCTGGATTTTGCGGAGGCATTGCTGGATGGGCGCGTGCTGGGGGCCGATGGCATTGTCGGCATCCGGACGGTGCAGGGCGGCAGCCGCACGTTGGGCTGGGAGGCGGCGCATGCGGGCTGGTCGGGCGGCGCCACCTGTTCGCCGGGCACGATCGGCCATACCGGTTTCACCGGCACCGGGCTGTGGATCGACTGGGACCGTCGGCTGGCCTGGACGCTGCTGACCAATCGCGTGCATCCGTCGCGCCATGTCGAGACTGGTATCGCCGCCTTGCGACGCGCCGTCGGCGAGATTGTTGCGGGTGGTGCGCCGAGGCTCGCCGGCTGATGCCGGGGCAAGGGCTGCCGGCGTTGCGCAAGTTGATCGACATTTCAGGTGACGGCGCCAATAAGACAATAAGACCGGTCGACGCGTGTCGGTGGCGCGGGGAGCGGCGGTGGCCGATGGGGTGGTCATCAACGGCCTGCCGATCTTGAACGTGGAGTCCGCTCTGGACGAGCATGACCCCACCCTGGTGATTGGTGAACCCGGTTCGTTGATGATCGCGATCGAAAACTATAGCCGGTTTGCCGAGGCGATCGTTCAAAAACGCGTGACTGAGATTGCCGACCTTGGCAGTTTTTCGAGCCAGACCCGTCGTTTAGCATAGGGGCTTTGCATCCTGTTCGATGTGTTGGCCGTAATTTAGCCACTCTGAGTTGCCGAGCCTGCACTTGTCTCTGGTCGCGGCCGTCGGAACGGGGTATACTTGGGGTGTGCGCGGGCCTGCATCTGCGATGCGCCGGAGTTGGACGGAAGTTCGGCTTCGATGTTCGGATGCTCCGGCGTGCCTGACCATTCATATCAGTCACCCCACGAAGGACGAGTTTCTCTTGAGCATGACCAACCATGGCCGCAGCCGCAAAACCCGCGGTCGCGGCTTCGACGACGATTTCGGTTCAGACCGTTCGCCGTTCAACGATCGCCCCACTTTTGGCGACCGCACTCCCGCCGTCGAGGCGCCCCGGTTTGGCGGCCCGCCGGCCGGTTTTGGCCCCGAGATCGGCGCGTCGGTCAAGTGGTTCAACCCGGAGAAGGGCTTCGGGTTCGTCGAACTCTCCGATGGGTCCGGCGATGTGTTCCTACACATCAACGCCCTGAGCAGCACCGGCACCACCAGCGTGTCCCCCGGCGCCACCCTGCGCGTTCGCGTGGGCCAGGGCCAGAAGGGCCGTCAGGTGACCGAGGTTCTGTCGGTCGATGAAAGCACCGCTGTCGCCGGCGGCCCTGCCCGTGGTCCCGCTGCTCCGCGCCCCGGCATGGCTCCTGGCGCGGGCGCTGGTCCGCGTCGCGGTGCGACGCCCGGCACCGGCACCGAGATGCGCGGCACCGTAAAGATGTATAACGCCGTCAAGGGCTTCGGCTTCGTGGCGGTGCCCGAGGCGGAGAAGGACGTGTTCGTTCACGCCTCCGTGCTGCAGCGCAACGGCCTGACGGCGCTCACCGAAGGCCAGACCGTTGTGGTCGAGGTCGTCCAAGGCGCCAAAGGCCCGGAAGCGGTCTCTGTTCGCCTGAACTAGGCTTCGGATCGTAAAGATGAGAAAGGCCAGGGAGCAATCCCTGGCCTTTTTTTCTTGCCTGGGTGGCGCCCTGCCGCTGGTGGTGCGCGATTTCTGGCATTGACCCGCAGGCTGGCGGGTGTTGAGACGGTGGATCAGGCGGATGGAGATCGAGCGGAATGACGCTTTGGGTACGCTGCGAGCATGGCGGGACGGTATCGTTCGGTATTCTTGAAAACGACTCGGTGGCGCTGCACGATGCCGCCCCCTGGGCCGGCGGCAAGCCCACCGGCGAAACCCTTGCTGTCAGCGAAACGCGTCTGTTGGTGCCAGTCGTGCCGCGCAACTTCGTGGGGCTTTGGAACAACTTCCATGCGGCCGCGTTGAAGCAGGGTAACGCTGTTCCGACGGAGCCGCTGTATTTCCTCAAATCCACCGGCAGCCTGCTCGACCCGGAGGGCGTGATCTGCCCGCCGCCCTCGTATACCGGGCGCACTCTTTATGAGGGCGAACTCGGCATCGTCATTGGCACCACCTGCCACGACGCCGACGCGGCCATGGCGGAGAGGGCCATCTTCGGCTATACTTGCGTCAATGACGTGACCGCGCTCGACCTGTTCGGCGATCCGGTCTTTCCGCAATGGGCGCGCGCCAAGGGCTGCGATACGTTCGGCCCGGCTGGCCCAGCCATCGCGACGGGCCTTGATTTCACCGATCTGGTGATCCGCACCCGGCTGGCGGGGCGGGAGCGGCAGAACTATTCGGCCGCCGACATGATCCTGAAGCCTTCGGAGATGGTGAGCCTCATTTCGCGGGAGATGACCCTGCATCCCGGCGACCTGATTGCGTGCGGCACCTCGCTCGGCGCGTTGCCGATGCGGGCGGGGCAGGTGGTGGAGGTGGAGATCGAGGGCATCGGCGTGCTGCGCAACACGATGAAATCAGCCTGATGCGTATTTCCGTCATTGGCGCCGGGCTGGTGGGACTCGCCAGCGCCCATGCCTTGGCCGATGACGGTCACGACGTGACGGTGATCGATCGAGAAGGTCCTGCCGCCGGTGCCTCTCGCGGGAATGCCGGCTGGCTGGCGCATACCGATATCGACCCGATCGCGTCGCCCAACATGCTGCGCCAGGTGCCAGGGTTTCTGATGGACCCGCTGGCGCCGCTGACGATCCGGGCGCGCTACCTGCTGCCGGTGCTACCGTGGCTGACGCGGCTCATTCTCGCGTCGCGTCCCAGCCAGTTCGCGCGCAGCGTCGAGGCGATTGTGGCCATTAACAGCCTCGCGATGCCGGCCTGGGACAATCTGTCCGCGCGGCTCGGCATGGGGGCGATGATCCACCGGCGCGGTGCGCTGTTCGTGTTCGATACCGTTTCCCGATTTGCTGCCGGCAAGGTGAAGGCCGAGCGGCAGCGTGCGTTCGGCATCGGGGTGGACATGCTCGATGCCCATGAGCTGCGCCAGATCGAGCCGGAATTGACGGACGCCATGGTCGGTGCCGCCTATTATCCCACCGCCGCGCATGTCACCGATCCACGTCTGGTGACGGAGGCGCTGTTCGCCGCTGCCGGGTTGCGCGGTATTCGTTTCGAGCGGGCGACCGTGAGCGCAATCACGACGCAGGACGGTCTGCACGTGGTCTGCGAAGGTCGTGATCCCATCTTGGTCGACCGTGTTGTGGTGGCGGCCGGTGCTTGGTCCCGGCCGCTGGCGCTGGGACTTGGCGACCGTATTCCGCTCGACACCGAGCGTGGCTACAATGTCAGTTTTCCGGGCGCAACCAGCCAGGTCGCCCGGCCCGTCGCGTTTGATGGGCATGGCTTCGTGGCGACGCCGCTCGACACCGGGCTGCGTATCGGCGGTGCCGTGGAACTCGGCGGGCTAAAGCTTGCGCCCAACCACGAGCGAACACGGGCTTTGCACACGAAGGCGAAGCGCTTCCTGCGCGACGTTCCGGCGTTTGAGACGGGTACGGTCTGGATGGGGTTTCGGCCCTGTATCCCCGACAGCTTGCCGGTGATCGGCCACGCAAGGGCATCTCGCGATGTCGTCTATGCCTTCGGGCACGGCCACTACGGCCTGACGCAATCGGCCGCCACCGGCGGTATCGTGGCCGACCTGATCGCCGGTCGGGCGCCGCCGATCGATCTCGCCCCATTCAGCCCAGGGAGGTTCTGATGGCCGTGAACACGTTCTTCTGCGTCGACGGGCATACCTGCGGCAATCCGGTGCGGCTGGTGTCCGGCGGCGGGCCTATTCTCCACGGCGCCGACATGGTCGAGAAGCGCGCACATTTCATAGCCGAGTTCGACTGGATCCGGCGCGCTTTATGCTTCGAGCCGCGCGGCCACGACATGATGTCCGGGGTTATTCTGTATCCCCCCACGCGTCCGGATTGCGACGTGGCGTTTCTGTTCATCGAGACATCTGGCTGCCTGCCGATGTGCGGCCACGGCACGATCGGCGCTGTCACAATGGCGGTGGAGCGTGGGCTTGTCTCGCCGCGCGAGCCCGGCGTGCTGCGCATCGACACGCCGGCGGGCGTGGTAGTGGCGCGCTATGAGCAGAACGGGTCGCACGTCGATTCGGTCCGTATTACCAACGTACCATCCTTCCTCTACGACGAAGGCCTTCGCGTGATGGTGCCGGGACTGGGCGAGCTGGTGGTGGATATCGCCTATGGCGGGAATTTCTATGCAATCGTGGAGCCGCAGGAGAATTATCCTGGGCTGGATGCGGTTACCCCGGCCGATATCATCGCCTGGAGTCCCAAGCTTCGTGCGGCCCTGGCGGCGTGCAACCGTGAGTTCGTGCATCCCGGCAATCCCGCCATCAACGGTCTGCGCCATGTGCTATGGACCGGCGATCCGCACCACCCCGAGGCGCATGCGCGCAACGCGGTGTTCTATGGCGACAAGGCGATCGACCGTTCGCCCTGCGGCACCGGCACCTCGGCACGCATGGCGCAGTGGGCGGCGCGAGGGCGGCTTCGGGTGGGCGACGATTTCGTGCATGAGAGCATCATCGGCACACTGTTCCGCGGCCGCGTGGAACAGGCGCTGACGATCGGCGACACCGAGGCGATCGTGCCGTCGATCGAGGGCTGGGCACGGATGACCGGCTACAACACGATCTTCGTCGATGACAGGGATCCTTTGGCGCACGGGTTTACCGTGGCCTGATCAGGCGCCGGGCAGCTTCAACAGTGGAAACGCGCTGTGCACGCCGGGCGGCACCACCGCATCCACGGCGCGCAGATAGCTGGCATTAGGCCCTCGAAGTTGGACCTGCCGAGCAGGCTGAGACACTCGATGACTTCGATCTCCAGCAGCTCGATCACCCGCGCGATGCCCTCCGCACCGGCGGCAGCATGGCCGTATCGCTGCCGCCGACGCCCAGCGAATCTTGCCCGCCTACCGGTGCCAGAGCCACTGGCAGCCGGATTTTGTGGCCGAGGAACATCGCCGACGGATCGACATGCGAGACATCCACCAGCACTCGCGGACGAAACCCGATGCGATCGAGCGCCAGTCGGTTGCGCGGCATGGTGGTCTCGGTGGCGATGGCGCCGACCAGGTAGTCCCACAGATTTTGATTAAGGTTCAGGCGGGCCGCATGGATGATCTCATGCAGAGTCTGGAAGCGGTCCTGGGGCGTCGTGGTGGCGCTTCCCGGGTTTTTCCAGGAACGTGTCAGATCCGTGCGACATGGCCAAGGCTCAGCCGGGGGCCGCTGCGGATCTCCTCCATGACAGGATAGGAATGCGTCTGCCTTATGCCGGGCACGCTGGCCAGGGCGTCGCCGAGGAAACGGCGATAGGCGGACATGTCGGGGACCCGCACCTTCAGCAGGTAGTCGAACCCGCCGGCGACCATGTGGCATTCCTCGATTTCGGGAATGGCCGCTACCGCGTCTCGGAACTGGTCGAAGCTGTCGCGGGAGATGCGGTCCAGCGAGATTTCAATGAATGCCAGCAGGCCGAGCCCTATGGCATCGCCGGACAAGACCGCGGTGTAGCCGGTGATGACGCCGTCGGCTTCCAGGCTGCGCACGCGCTCGGTGCAGGCGGTGCCGCTCAAGCCGACCAGGCGGGCGAGGACGGAGACTGCCATGCGGCCGTCTGCCTGCAAGGCCTCGAGGATGGCGATGTCAATCGCATCGAGCGGCTTCATGCGGCGGCACTCATCAGGGCGGCGTTGCCGCCGGCGGCAGCGGTGTTGACGCTGAAGCTGCGCTCGCGTTGCAGGCGCCAGACCGGGTAGGTGCCATCTGGATCGGGTCCGATGACCGGCACGATCGCATTTTCCGACGTCGCGAGGCGCTGGCGGATGGCGGCCAGTGCAGGGCCAGAGGCGTCGGTCAGCACAGCATCGGCATCATCCAGTCCGCCAGCGTGGGTGCAGCCGGACGCTGTGATCGCTGCCATCTGGCGCGCGCGCGTCGCGTTGCTGGCGGCGTCGGCGAAGACACGGCCGCACGGGATCAGGTGGAGCGTGTTGCGCTCGCCGGTGGGGCCGGGCAGTTCGGTCGGCTGCGGGCCTGGCGTTGAATTGCGGAGCAGGCGGTGCAGAATCCAGGGTCCGCCGGCCTTGGGGCCGGTGCCGGACAAGCCCTCGCCGCCGAAGGGTTGCACGCCGAC
>JAYTHH010000096.1:0-6383 GCA_043732745.1 Rhodospirillales bacterium | reverse complement strand
TGCCCATGGCGGCGGCCATGCGGCGGTTCTGGGTGACGGCGCGCATGCGCAGGCCCAGCGCGGTGTGGCGCAGCACGGCCATGAGGGCTGCGATCACGATGACGGCAAAGATGATGATGTACAAACGGTTGTAGGTGATGGTCATGCCGCCCAACTGGGTGGCGCCGCTCATCCAGGCGGGGGTCCCGACCTCGCGGTTGGAGGAGCCGAAGGTCGAGCGTATGGCCTGTTGCAGGACCAAGGACAGGCCCCAGGTGGCGAGCAGAGTTTCCAGTGGTCGACCGTAGAGGAAACGGATCAGGCAGCGTTCGATCAGCACGCCGATCAGGCCGGAGACGAGGAATGCGAGGGGGATGGCGAAGAACAGGCTGGCGCCGAACCAGCCGGGCTCGTAGGCGCGGATGACCTGCTGCACCGCGAAGGTCGTGTAGGCGCCGATCATCACCATTTCGCCATGCGCCATGTTGATGACGCCCATGACGCCGAAGGTGATCGCAAGGCCCGCGGCGGCGAGCAGCAGCACCGAGCCCAGCGACAGGCCGTAGAAGATGCCCTGCGCCAGGCTCCAGATGCGTTCCATCTGATTGAGGTGTGCTACGGCCTCGGCGACGGTGGCATCGACGGCGGGGGTGGTGGACTTGATTGAGCCCAGCAGCGATTTGGCTTCGAGATCGCCACGCGCGCGTAGGTTGGCGACGGCTGCGAGGCGTTCGGGTTCGGTGCCGGTGCCTGACGTGAGCAGGGCGGCGGCCTGGGCCTGCAGCATCACGGTGCGGACCGCTTTGTCTTTCTCCTGGGCGATGGCGGTGGCGAGCAGTGGCAGGGTTTCCGGGTTGCGCGAACGAAAGACTTCCTCGGCGGCGCGGGCGCGGGTGGCGGCGTCCGGCGAGACGAGGTCGAGACCGCCCTTGGCGGCGTCGATGGCGCGCCTGACGGCGTTGTTGACGCGCACCGGTGTGAGATCGTCTTCGACGACATCGGCCATCTTTTCGCCGGTGCGGGCGTTGAAGAAGGTGTCGTCGCGTTTGATGAGCAGCGCCTGGTCGGGCGAGACGAACAGGGCCTCGTTCTTCAGCGCATCAATGGTGGGGCCGGCCTGCCTGTTGCCGGAGACGGCAAGTGCCGCGATGGCGGCTGAAATGTCGTCGAAGCTGTCCGAGGCGAGGCCTGTAAACGGGTCCGGGGCGTCGTCAGCGTAAGCGGGCTGGAATGCAAGGATGGCGGTGCTGACAAGCAGCGCGGCCAGCAATCTGCGCAGGGTGGTCATAATGGTCCTTGCGGAAAATCGGGGGGCACGCGGGCCCCCCGTTTCAGGCACGTCACGCGTGAAGTTTATTTCGACGCGCCGCCGCATTTGCCGGTGACAACGTTGAAGTTGCCGCAGGACATGGGCGCGCGCCAATCGGCGATCAGGTCCTTCGAGCCTTCGAGGTAGGGCGACCACTCGTTGGCCACCACGGTGCCCGGGGTGCTCCACACCACGTTGAACTGGCCATCGGCCTTCACTTCGCCGATCAGCACCGGCTTGGTGATGTGATGGTTCGGCATCATGGTCGACAGCCCGCCCGTGAGGTTCGGCACGGCGACGCCGATCATGGCATCGATAACCTTTGCCGGCTCGACCGTGCCGGCCTTTTGCACGGCCTTGATCCACATGTTGAAGCCGATATAGGAGGCTTCCATCGGGTCGTTGGTGGTGCGGTTCGGCTTCTTGGTGTAGTCGTGCCATTCCTTGATGAACGCGGTGTTGATCGGGGACTTCACGCTCTCAAAGTAGTTCCAGGCGGCGAGATGGCCGACCAGCGGCTTGGTGTCGATGCCGGCGAGTTCTTCTTCGCCGACCGAGAAGGCCACGACGGGAATATCGGTGGCCTTGATGCCCTGGTTGCCGAGCTCCTTATAGAATGGAACGTTGGCGTCGCCGTTGATGGTGGAAACCACGGCAGTCTTCTTGCCGGCTGAGCCGAACTTCTTAATGCTGGCCACGATGTTCTGCCAGTCACTGTGGCCGAACGGGGTGTAGTTGGTCATGATGTCGTCGGCAGCGACGCCCTTGGACTTCAGGTAGGCCTCAAGGATTTTGTTCGTCGTGCGCGGATACACGTAATCAGTTCCGGCCAGCACCCAGCGCTTTACCGAACCGCCGTCCTTGCTCATCAGGTAGTCGACGGCCGGGATCGCCTGCTGGTTCGGCGCGGCGCCGGTATAAAATACGTTTTTGCTGCTTTCCTCGCCCTCATACTGGACGGGGTAGAACAGGATGTTGCCGGTCTCTTCGAAGACGGGAAGCACCGACTTGCGTGACACCGAGGTCCAGCAGCCGAACACGGCGGCGACCTTGTCGACGGTGATGAGCTGGCGGGCCTTTTCGGCGAACAGCGGCCAGTTCGAGGCCGGATCGACGACGACGGCTTCGAGCTTCTTGCCGAGCAGACCGCCCTTCTTGTTCTGCGCGTCTATGAGCATCAGCATCACGTCTTTCAACGTGGTCTCGCTGATCGCCATGGTGCCGGACAGGGAGTGCAGGATGCCGACCTTGATGGTGCCGCCGGGTGCGGGGGCCTGGGCGTGCGCCGGGGCAAAGGCTGCCATGGACAGGGTGGTGGCGGCGGCGAAGGCGGTTGTCCGCAGCCAACGCGACAGCGATGGGCGGATTGATGAAACGCGGGCTAAAGCCATTTCTGTGTCCTCGGTTCGGATGGCAGCCTGCGGTGAAGACCGCCGACGCCTGTCCAGCTGCAACACGAGGTGAACTAGCAACGATCGTGCCAGCGTGATCAGACCACGAACTGCGGCACGCCGATGTCCGGAAATGCGGTGCTTCTTTAAGATAAGCCGCGGATTTGCTTCGCTGGTGCACTGTTGCGCAAAGGTTGCTGCACATTTTATGTGCAGGCCTTACGGGAGTTTCATGTTGCGCCGCGATAAAGCGGGCTCGCTGGGTGAACGAAGATGATGCTATAGAAGTGGCCTGTAACCCTCTGATGTCAGGGACCTCCGTGATGTTCCGCCTGGCCTGGCTGCTGATCTGCGTTGCAATGGCCACAAGCATGCCGGCGCGGGCGGCACCGCTCGCGCCTAGTGCGGCGCTTGTGATCAATTCCGGCGAGGCCACGCTCAGCGTGCTCGACGTCGCCTCCCGCACCGAGCGGCAGCGGATCCATGTGCTGCGCGAGCCGCACCATTGGGCGCTGTCGCCGGATGGTGCGGATCTGCTGATTGGCGACACTGCGGCCAACGAGATGTTGTTTCTCGATCCGTCCAACTTCGCCATCAAGCGGCGCATGACGATGGCCGATCCGTATCAGATGGGCTTCAGCCCGGACGGGAAATACCTGGTGGTGGCCGGTCTGGCTCGGGCGCAGGTGGATATCTACGACGCGCGCAACTATGCGTTGGTCAAGCGGATCGCTTTGAAGTCGATGCCGAGCCACATCGACTTCTCACCCGATTCCGCTGCCGCGTTTGTGAGCCTGCAAGGCACTGGCAAGCTGGCGGCGATCGATTTGCGTGGCATGGGCGTGCTGTGGACCGTCGATTGCGGCCCGGCGCCGGCGGGAGTGCTGGTCCATAATGGCCGCGTGCTGGTGGCGAACATGGGCTCGGACAATGTCGCCGTGCTGAATGCTAAGACTGGTGCGGTGGAGCGGCGGGTCGTGATCGGGCGCGGCGTACACCAACTCTTCCTCTCGCCCGATCGTAAAATCATCTACGTCAACTCGCGGGTGGACAGCACCACGACGGCGCTCGACCCGGTGACTCTAGCGTCGATCCGGGTTTATAAAGTGCCGGGCGGTCCCGATGACATGGTGTTCGCGCCAGACGGCAAGATCTGGATCACGCTGCGTTTCGCGGCGAAGGTGGGTATCCTGGACCCGAAGACCGGTGCGGTGGAGACCATCCCGGCTGGTCGCAGCCCGCATGGGATCTATATTCAGGGTGCGACCAACAGCGGTGGAGCGCGATAGTGCAGAACCTCTCGGCTCCGTTCGATCTGGCTGCCGGCTGGTTGCAGGAGAATACCCTAATGCCTCTGCTGTATCAGCTCGACCTGATGCGTTGGGAAGAATGGTCGTTCGGCTGGGCGCTTTTTGCAGTTTATGGCGCGGCCCAGGTGGTGATCACCTATCTGATCTGTGTGCCGCTGGAGCGTTGGCGGCCGGTGGAGAATTGGCCGGATCATAAATCCGAGGGCGTGGATGTGCTCTACACGCTGATCTCCCGCGTGGGGCTGCTGCCGCTGGTGACGTTCGTGCTGTTCTCGCAGGTGCAAATGGCGTTGAACGGCTGGCTGGCGGATCAGGGGCTGGTGGCGCCCACCCTGGAACGTCTTGTGCCTTGGCTGCTGGATCAGCCGGTGCTGACCTTCCTGATCTATGCGGCCATTCTCGATTTTGCCGAATACTGGCGTCATCGGCTCAGCCATGTGTTCAACTGGTGGTATTCTCTGCATTCGTTGCACCACGCGCAGCGGCAGATGACGTTCTGGTCGGACGACCGCAATCATATCCTCGACGATCTCATCGGCTTTATGTGGTTCATGGCGGTGGCGCTGCTGATCGGCGTGCCGCCGCTGCAGTTCCCGATGCTGGTGCTGCTGCTGCGCTTGCTGGAAAGCCTGTCGCATGCCAACACCCGGCTGCGCTTCGGCTGGCTGGGCGAGCGGCTGCTGGTGTCGCCGCGGTTTCATCGTGCCCATCACGGCATGCTGGCTGCGGGTGTGCACAGCGTGAATTATGGTGCGGTGCTGCCGTGGTGGGACATGCTGCTCAGAACGGCTGATTTTTCCGCCGATTACGTCAAGACCGGCGACCCCACGGCGGAAGAGGCGCTGGCGACGGGCTCGTATTTCGCCCAGCAGCGTGCGGGAGTTCGGCGGATGTTTAGCAGTTTCGCCGGCCACAATGCAGGCGAGCCGCTTGAGCCACTGGTTCAGAAACAGACCAGAAGCTGATCCAGCGCTCTGGTGATGGCATGGTGCTCGGCCGTCAGCGACAGGAGCGCACGGCCTAGTTCAAGCATCGCGAGGGCCGTCATCTGCTGGGTGAGCATGACGAAGTCGGCGCCTTCGATGGTGACTACCTGGTTGAGGCCTTTAATGGTCAGAGGCACCAAGATCACGCGGATCAACGGCGCCACCATGCAGATTTCCAGGCTCGCCAGAAGCTCGGCCTGCACGTCGATGATCAGCGCGCGGCCGGCATTGCGCAGCCGATACACATCCAGTCGCAGCATCAGAACTGGCGATAGGCGGCGAGCGCCTGCTCCTACTGTCCGCGCAAAAACCCCAAGGCCGGCAGCGGCTTCCAGCCTTTCGGCAGATCGGTCCGGCGCACCGGGGCCACGCTGTAATGCGGCGGCGGCTGTTTGCTGCCGCGCAGGAAGCTGGCGTGGGCGTCCACCTGGGCCTCTCGCCAGGCGCGGTCGGCCAAGGCTGCAGCCCGGCTGGAATAAATCTCAGCCACGCGGTTTACCCTGCCGATTTTGGCCATCACCGCCCACAGCGTGTCGTCGCGCGCGGGCGCCAAAGGGACGATCTGCGTCATTCGCACAATCCATGGCCGTTGCACCTCAGTGTAGCCTATGCCTTCGCCGCCGCGTCCTGCAATCTCGCGGTGAAGCCGGGAGCATGAGCGATGTGTTGGGTGCATTTACCGATGGTTTGCATGCTGGCGATGCTGCCGGCCTGGGTGCTGCACCCGTCCGGGCCTATCGCCTCGTGCCAGACTGTTTCCTGCGCCGTTGCTGTTATCGAGACCGAAGGCGAGTTCACGTGACCCGCAGGCAGCGCTACGGCGTGTTCGGCCATTCCGCCGGCAGCCAGTTCGTTCATCGCAAGTTGAGCCTCGGTCTGCGCTCCAAGGTGCAGGCGGCGGTGGCGGCCAATGCCGGCACGTATGCGATGCCCAATCTGCTGGACGCGTGGCCGTACGGCCTTGCCGATACGCCGCTCGATGCGGCAGGTCTGGAGGGCATGCTGGGCTTTCGGCTGACGGTCATGGCGGGGACCGCCGATATCGATGCCTCCAGCCTGAACTTTCCGAAGGAGCCGGTGGTGATGCTGCAAGGCGGCACTCGCTACGCCCGCGCCCACAGCTATATCGCCGCGGCCCACGCCGAGGCACAGGCCCGAGGCACAGGCCCGAGGCATCAGATGCGGCTGGATGATTGTGGATGTGGAGGGGGTGAGGCATGACGGCGCGCGCATGTCCAAGGCCGCCGCACCCATCCTGTCGGTGGCGCTGCACGCGTGATGGATCTGGTTTGTTACCTGCACCCGGGCTGGGCGCCGCAAATCCGTCCGGCCGAGGCCACGCGGGACTGGATGGACGCGACCGGGGAGGCCTTCGCCTATCGCTGCCTACCGCTCAACATCGCCAATG